>CAMFPD010000156.1 GCA_945971355.1 uncultured Lachnobacterium sp. | reverse complement strand
CCTTATCCCCTGTTTACTGATTTCCGTTTGTTACAGAATTAACATTGCCCGAATTATTTTTCTCGGCATTTCTTGCATCATTCACAGCCTTGTCTGTTGTATTGTTGTCGTTATTTGTAGTGTTGTTGTCGTTTGTGTTGTTGCCGTTTGTGTTATTATTTGTGTTATTTGAGTTATTGTTATCTACATCATTACTCATGTCATTTCCAATATCCTCAACGCCATCCACTACACCGTCTCCAACATCCTCAACTGCATCAAGCACATCCTCTCCTGCCCCTGCTGCACCCTCGATAATATTGTCACCAGCATTATTAATCTCAGAGCCCGCATCCTTAATTCCATTGCCCAGTGTAGAAGTATCCTCTGTCACCTGATCATTATTGTTATCATTGTTGTCCCTTGTTCCGCAGGCAACCAATACGCCTACTGCCGAAATAACAAGTGCTGTTAAAATAATCCATTTAAATTTTTTCATTATACAAAAATCTCCTTTTTATGATTTGAGATTAGTATGACGAAAAATTTTAATTTTATGCATCATATAACAGATGTTCCAACAATAAAATAAAAAATCTGCAGTTACTTTCACCTGTTCTGATTAATGCCACAATATTATTCAGCACATATTCACAGAATGCATTCTGATTTAACTCCATATTCCATATGGAACCAATCACTCTGTCATCTTCCTCCAGCACCTTTAAAAACAGCTTATGAGCCTGCTCCCTTGTACCTGCATCCATGGCTGACAGCCAACTGATATCATGGTTGTACAACCTACCATACAAGAAACTGTAATACTGCTCCAAAAACATGGTAAACCCCATTCCAGGTCTGAAAAGCTGTTCCTGATCCTTTAGAATATTTCCCCAGAAATGCTCTGATACAGCTGTCATAAGTGCGTCTTTATCTTTATAATAATTGTACATGGACCCCACTGCAATTCCACATGACGTGGCAAGCTTTCTGATACTAACCTTGTCCACACCCTCCTCTATTGCAATCTTAAGTGCATGTTCTAATATTTCTTCCTGAGTTGTCACACGTTGTTTCATCATAATGTAATTATTTTATCTTTTCATTTTAGGTTTTGTCAACAAGGACGCTATATAAGAAAATATAAGAGCAGATGACACACCAACCGCACAGGCTGTAAATCCACCCTTAAACAATCCGATTGCCCCCTCCTCATCAATAGCCTGCTTCATTCCCTTCCAGAGAACATTTCCAAATCCAAGTAATGGTACATTAGCTCCTGCTCCTGCCCACTTTGAAAAAGGCTCGTACACTCCAATTGCACCAAGAACTGCCCCCAGACACACTAGGAGCACCATGATTCTTCCAGGCATCATCTTAGTTTTTTCCATAAGCACCTGAACCAGTGCACATATAATACCGCCTACTATAAATGCTTTCAAATAATCCATCTCTATACCTCCACATGTTCAATTACTACTGCATGAGCAATTCCAGGTACTGACTGCCCCTCATTAAAGCTCACAGGTGACAGTAATGCCCCTGTTGGCACAAATAGAATTTTTTTCAATTCTCCACTGGCGATTTTTGGCAGATAATAAGCTGATAAAACACTGGCCGAGCATCCACAACCACTTCCTCCTGCACCAGTATTCTGAGTTTCATCATCAAATATCTTCACTCCACAATCCTCGTGCTGTCTGCTGATTTCATAGCCTCTTTCTTTTAACATGGTTGTGAGTATTTCACTTCCAACAGTACCTAAATCACCTGTAATTATCTTGTCATACTCCTTGGGATTTATTCCGAAATCCTTGAAATGGGTCTCGATTGTCTCACAGGCAGCCGGTGCCATGGCAGCCCCCATATTCATAGAATCCTTAATGCCATAATCCACTATCACACCAGTGGTAACTCCGGTTATCCTGCCTAGTGGACTCTCATTTTCCTTCGTTTTGCTTCCCAATATATATGCACCTGACCCTGTAACTGTCCACGTTGCACACATAGGCCTCTGATTGGCATATTCCAAAGGAAATCTAAATTGCTTTTCCGCACTGGCAAAATGGCTGGATGTAACTGCCGCCACATAGTTTCCATATCCGGCCGCCACTGTCATTGCCGCAAGGCTTAAGCTTTCACCACAGGTTGAGCAGGCTCCATATAAACCAAACAAAGGAATTTCAAAGCTTTCAAGGCCAAAGGAAGAGGCCATAGCCTGTCCCAGCAAATCCCCTGCAAACACATAACGTATATCCCTTGGAGTAAGCTTTGCCTTTCCTATTGCCAAAGTCAAAGCATCCTTTTGTAAAGTTGCCTCTGCCATCTCCCATGAGTCTTCACCAAACTTATCATTCTCTCCCACCAGGTCAAACAAATCACCAAGTGGTCCCTCTGATTCTTTGGTTCCTACCACAGAAGCACTTTGCAGAATATATGCCGGTTTATCAAGTCTGACACTTCTTTTTCCCACCTGCACAGAAGTACATTTTGTATTTTTAGTACTCATATGATACCCTCCATATTTTTTCTTGCTTTCGCTTTATATGGAGTCACGAAATAATTCCATATAAAGTAAAAAAAGAGTTTCTCTATGGAAACTCTTTTTAGTATCATTATGTACTTATTTACAAAATAATATTCTCTAATTATTTACCTTCATATTTTACAACAGATGCAACGTCATATCCTTTAAGCACCTCACGTCCATTGAGACCGCAAAGCTCGATTAAGAATGCCATCTTGACAACCTCACCACCAAGCTCCTCAACAAGCTCAGCTGCCGCCTTCATTGTTCCACCTGTTGCGATAAGGTCATCGATGAGAACAACCTTCTGACCCGGCTTGATTGCATCCTTGTGAATCTCAATTGTAGCTGTGCCATACTCTAAATCATATGTCTTTGAAACTGTCTCGCATGGAAGCTTACCAGCCTTACGCACCATTACAAATGGCTTGTTTAAAAGATAAGCAATTGGCATACCAAATACAAATCCTCTTGACTCAGTTCCTGCAATAACATCGCAATCAACTCCATCTAAGCATTTAACCATCTCATCTATTGCAAGCTTAAGTCCTTCTGCGTCCTGAAGAACACTTGTAACATCACGGAATATAATGCCTTTCTCTGGAAAATCAGGAATGCTTCTTACATAATCTTCTACTTTTTTCATTTTTATCTCCTCCTGGTAATTAAATTCACTTAACGTTCCTATATTCATCAGCCTGTGCATCAACAACATCTACTACCTTAAGTAAATCATCCTCAACCACAAATCTGATGTCATACTCCATATAACGTAATCCATATACGTAATCCGACCTTTTATTATACGCTGCTCTTGGGTCTTGTGCAAGTAAATTAGTAACTGTGTTTCTCAGTTCAGCGGGAAGCTTCATAAGTAATCCCTCATTAAAATCAACTTTGATTGAATCATCCTTATGGGCATCTGCAAAACCACATATTGCATCTGTATGACAATCTGTATATGCCAGATACGGCTTTATATCATATATAGGTGTTCCATCCAGTAAATCTGCACCTCTTACCACAAGCTCAGGTCCATTTTCTCCATCCCAAATCACCTGTTCAAGCTTAACAGATGACAAGCCAATTGGGTTGGGTCTAAAAGGACTTCTCGTTGCAAACACTCCTTTTTTTACATTACCACCCAGCCTTGGTGGATTCACAAGGGGCTTCACATTATGAGGATTTGACTTGGAAAAATTCCAAATCAGCCACAAATGGCTATATTCCTCTATCCCTTTTATGTAATCTGGATTTTGGTATTTCTTTTCAAAAACTATCCTTGCAATGGTATCTGCCACTAGACCACTTTGTCTTGGTATGCCAAATTTTTCCGAAAAACCACTCTCTATGTGGGCAATGGGTTCTAAAACAGCCATAGTATTTTCCTTCCTATGCTTTACTTCTTATTCCAAAAAAGCGTTTACTATCTCCACTGCAAGCTCAGGTCTATCTGTTCCATACAAAATGGCAACAATAGGATCCTCCGTGTACCAGTTAAGCTTTTTCATAAGCTCATTATCCTTGGAAACTTTTATCCCGGCTACAATTTCATTGCCTGTTTCAGGGTCTTTACAGTAATACAAATCATCCTCATGTTCCCTCAACAAAGCTTCATCCAAATATTCAGCCAAATCAGCACACATCCCGTCCGCCTCTGCTGTAGGGAAATACTCCTCATCTGAGAAAACCACATCTATGCAGCCTGATGAAACAAGCCCAACCAGCTTTTGAACGCTTGCTGTCTCCACCATTTCATCAGCTTTTTCACCAACATAAATTCCGCTTCCAATCTCTATTGTATTCTCATCCGAATCAATGCCATATTGTTCAAGAATTTCCCCCAGATACTGTTCTTCATTCTCAGAGCCCTCCCCATAGGAGTTGATCAGCATTATTCCAGCCACATTTTCCTTTTCCGTAACCCTTCCAACAATGAACGAAATCACTGCCACAAGTACACCAACCACAATCAGAGTTATAATTCCGTAGTACTGGATGTAATATTCTATCTTTTTCTTTGGGCTGAGCCCCTTCATCTGTTCAAACAATTTTTACACTTCTTTCTTTTATCCTATATTAGTACAATCACGATTATACCAAAAACAAATGGAAAAAACAGTCCCAACTTGCTATACCCTGGTAAAAACACTATAATAGTCCATATATATAAGATAAACATTGGGAGGTATCATGCTATGGCAACGTTCTTGGAATTTATCGAATTATCTTTGACATACGTTGTAGAATTCTGCACTGTTTTACTGGAGCTGTTTGGTGTCATCGTGCTGGTATACACTGCAATTAAGGGATTTATCAGCTGGATTCGCCATGAATCCAGCCTTCGCCTCGACTTGGCACAGGGAATTGCTCTCTCTCTGGAATTTAAGATGGGAAGCGAGGTACTTCGTACAGTCGTTGTCCGAGAATGGGCAGAGCTTGGCATCTTAGGTGCCATCATCCTGCTGCGTGGCCTGCTTACCTTCCTCATTCATTGGGAAATCAAAAACGAGGAGAAATCCTTGGAAAAACAATCCTAAGAAAATCTTTATTAGTGCTGTACACAAAAGTTAAAACCATCCGAAGCATTTTCCAATCCAATAAATGAGGCCTAATACCCAGGAGCTGAATATTCCGTATAAAATTACCGGGCCTGCAATCCTGAATATCTGACAACCTATACCAAACACCTGTCCCTCCACCTGAAATTCACAGGCACAGGAAGACACACCATTTGCAAATCCTGTAATTGGCACAAGAGCGCCTGCGCCACCCCAGTTTGCCAATGGTGCATATAG
>CAMFPD010000155.1 GCA_945971355.1 uncultured Lachnobacterium sp. | reverse complement strand
GAAAAAATATCGCCACTATAATCCACCTCTAATAATGAGGCTGCTATCTCTCTGCCATAAATATGATATATTAAATCTTTTCTATTGCCATTTCCTGATGTATGTAGCTTTGTCTGGTTTCCATTTATAAACTTGAAGGATACATCTGGATGTGATAATGCAAGTTTTTCTACAATATCACTTATATAGCTTCCCTCTGTCTGTGGCGTTTTTAAAAACTTCCTGCGGGCAGGCACATTGTAAAACAAATCCTTTATAAGAAATGTGGTTCCCTCTGGGGCTCCAACTTCCTCGAAGGCAATTTCCTTTGAGCCTTCAATCACATATCTGGTTCCTGTTAAGTCATCATAGGTTTTTGTTATAAGCTCTACCCTTGCCACTGCAGAAATACTTGATAATGCTTCTCCTCTAAATCCGAGGGAAGATACGTTCATTAAATCCTCCGCAGTTCTGATTTTACTTGTGGAATGTCTCATAAAAGCAAGCTTTACCTGATTTTTATCAATTCCACAACCATTGTCAGTTATACGAATAAAAGAAATACCACCCTCTTTAATTTCCACTGTGATTGCAGTTGCTCCTGCATCAAGAGCATTTTCTACCAGCTCCTTTACAACAGACGCAGGTCTTTCCACAACTTCACCAGCTGCAATTTTATCAATTGTCTCTTGGGTAAGCAGTTCAATTTTAGCCATCAGTTTCCTTTCTACCAGCGATTTTTAACCTTATTCTGGAGTTCATACAGTTTATTTAAAGCATCAAGTGGCGTCATATTACCGATATCAACCGTTTCAAGCTCCTTTATAATATCATCGTCCTTAACCGTATCAAATAATGACATCTGAGTCAGATCAACTTCATCAAGATGTTCTTTTTTCTTTCTGTTACCACTATCAACAGATATATTTTTTACAGTTTCAGTAATATCATTTTTTAGAAGCTCATTTACAATTTCTTTTGCTCTGTCTATTACAGTATCAGGAAGCCCTGCAAGCTTTGCAACTTGTATTCCGTAGCTTTTATCAGCGCCACCCTTTATAATTTTTCTCAGGAATACAATGTCATCTCCCTTTTCCTTAACAGCGATACAATAATTATTTACGCTGTTTAGTTTTCCTTCTAACTCAGTAAGCTCATGGTAATGTGTAGCAAAAAGTGTTTTTGCTCCAAGTAGCTTCGGATTGCTGATATGCTCAACAACAGCCCATGCAATACTGAGACCATCAAATGTACTTGTACCTCTTCCTATCTCATCGAGAATCAAAAGAGAATTGGCTGTAGCATTTCTAAGAATGTTTGCGACTTCATTCATTTCCACCATAAAAGTACTC
This sequence comes from uncultured Lachnobacterium sp., assembly GCA_945971355.1. Classification (GTDB taxonomy): domain Bacteria; phylum Bacillota; class Clostridia; order Lachnospirales; family Lachnospiraceae; genus Roseburia. Next base: position 3,977 of record CAMFPD010000155.1, on the reverse strand, counting down.
TGTCCTGACGCCAGATCATCAGAAGCTCCTACTCTGGTAAAAATTCTGTCCACTATGCCTATATTTGCAGATGAGGCTGGGACAAAGCTTCCAATCTGAGCCATTAGAACAATGAGAGCTGTCTGTCTCATATATGTGGATTTTCCTGCCATATTAGGTCCCGTTATAATTGAAATTCTGTTTTTATTATTGTCAAGATATGTATCATTATCAATAAACATATCATTATTAATCATCTTCTCAACAACAGGGTGACGCCCGTTTTTAATATCAATAATTCCACTTTCATTGATTCTAGGCTTACAATAATTATTATGACTTGCTACCACGGACAGAGAAACAAACACATCTATCTTTGCTATTGCCTTTGCCGTTTTTTGTATTCTCTTTACATTCTTCGAGATTTCATCCCTGACCATTCTGAATAACTCATACTCAAGCTGGACAAGACGGTCCTCCGCCCCCATAATTGTATCCTCAAGTTCCTTGAGTTCCGGAGTTATATATCTCTCTGCATTTGCCAGAGTCTGTTTTCTCACATAATAGTCTGGCACTTGATTCTTAAATGAGTTAGTAACCTCGAGGTAGTAGCCAAACACCTTATTGTATTTAATTTTTAAATTCTTTATTCCTGTCTTTTCGCGCTCCGAACTCTCCAACTCTGCAAGCCATGTTTTACCTTCCGTCTTGGCATTCCTTAGTCGGTCAACCTCCTCATTAAATCCCTCTTTTATAATATCCCCATCTCTGACTGAGATTGGTGGCTCCTCGTTAATTGAGGAACAAAGCAATTCATACAAATCTTCCAGGCAGTCAAAATCCTCTCGAATTTCCTCCACAAGCTCTCCCTCTAAATCTCCAAGCTGTGTTTTAATATGAGGCAGCATTTCTAGAGAATTTCTAAATGCAATCATATCTCTCGGGTTAGCTGATTGATATGTAATACGAGTGATTAGTCTCTCCAAATCATAGATTGGATTTAAATACTCTCTTAGTTCCTCACGGGTAAATTCATTTTTATTAAGAGACATAATAAGATTTTGTCTCTTAATAATTTCTGCCTTATCAATCAATGGCTGCTCCACGTATGAACGAAGGAGTCTTGCACCCATGGCAGTCTTTGTCTTATCCAAAACCCAAAGAAGAGAACCTCTTTTTTGCTTTTCTCTGAGGGTCTCAACAAGCTCCAAGTTTCTTCTTGAAGAACTGTCTATAATCATGTATTTTCCAATTGAATATGGATGAATTTCAAGAATATTATCAAGAGAATTTTTCTGAGTCTCGTATAAATACTTGAGCAATGCCCCAGCTGCAATCACTCCAGATTCATAATCCTCGAGGCCAAGTCCTTTTAAGCTCTGAATATGAAAATGATTAATAAGAGTCTCTTGAGCCAATGAATCTCCAAAAAACCATGAATCAAGGGATGAGACCACTATATTCATCCTGTTTTTCATATCATCAATATCTACACCACTCATATAAAAGGCTTCGTTACACACAATCTCAGAAGGAGCAAATTTATTTACTTCATCAACTAGTTTTCTCTCACTGTCCAGTTCTGTCACATAGAAATCTCCAGTTGTAACGTCAGCAATTGATATTCCATATTTATCACCTAAATAGGCAATACACATAATGTAGTTATTCCTTGTTTCATCGAGAGACTGCATATCAGTATTTGTACCAGGTGTTACAATTCTGACAACCTCTCTTTTTACAATTCCTTTTGCAAGCTTAGGGTCCTCCACCTGCTCACAGATTGCAACCTTATAACCTCTTGCAACTAATCTATTTAAATAATTATCAACTGCATGGAATGGAATTCCACACATTGGAGCTCTTTCCTCAAGTCCACAGCTTTTTCCTGTAAGTGTAAGTTCGAGTTCCTTGGATACGATTTTCGCATCCTCAAAGAACATTTCATAGAAATCTCCCAGTCTGTAAAATAAAATACAATCCTTATATTCTTCTTTTGTCTGCAAATAATGTTGCATCATAGGTGTTACTTCTTGCACAAAAAATCCTCTTTTCTAATTAGGTTTATATCTCTTTATAATTGCTTCTGCCACTTTTATGCCATCCATAGCGGCAGATGTAATTCCCCCTGCATATCCTGCTCCCTCTCCACATGGATACACTCCTGACACATTACATTCAAACAACTCATCTCTGTTAATTCTAATTGGTGATGAAGTTCTAGTCTCCATTCCTGATAAAATTGCATCAAATCTGTCAAAATCTGGCACAATATGACCAAAATGTTTCATTCCAGCTATAAAGCTTTCCTCCATATCCCGACTCATCAAACCGCGCAAATTAGCAAATTCAGTACTTCCTTTTGTAGTACTATCAAAATCTCCAAACTGAATAGTTTCCCTATCATCACAGAAATCACCGAATAACTGCTGTGGTATCTTGCCATTGCAAAGCTTATAATTTTTTTCCTCTAATAGCTGTTGATATCTCATTCCAGCAAGGGCATCATTTGCTCCAAAATCCGTTGGAGAAACTGACACAATAATGGCACTGTTAGCATTATTGCCATTTCGGCCGGAATAGCTCATGCCATTTACAACAGTTCGCCCCTCCTCCGAAGATGAGTTGACAACATAACCACCAGGGCACATACAAAACGAATATACTCCTCTCCCGTTAGGAAAATTCGAGGTCACTTTATAAGGAGAAGCCGGCAAAATATGTGGATAATCCTCCCCATACATAGCCATATTTATCATTTCCTGCGGATGCTCCACTCTAAATCCCACCGCAAAATTTTTGACCTCCATATTAACACCTTTATCATTCAAAGTAACGAAGGTATCTCTTGAACTATGCCCTATTGCAAGTACCGCAATATCTGTCTCAAGCTTAAATTCATGATTATCCTTATCCCTGCATACAAGGGCTGTGATTTTACGTTCTTTCTCTGAAGCTTTGGAAATTTCAAATTCAAAATCCAATACACATGTTTCAAACATAAAGGTAGTTCCTTTTTCAATAAGAAAACTACGCATGTTTGCAATAACCTTGGAGAGCACATCCGTTCCAATATGAGGCTTATTGTCATACAAAATCTCATCACGTGCCCCAAATTTCACAAAAGTCTCCAACACATAATTATTTCTACCACTTGGGTCTTTCACAGCTGTATTAAGTTTTCCATCAGAAAAAGTTCCGGCTCCGCCTTCACCAAACTGGACATTTGAAGAAGGATCAAGAATTCCTGTCTCCCAGAATCTTTCCACATCCTTCTTTCTGTCCTCAACCGCTTTCCCTCTCTCCACAACAATAGGGCTAAAGCCTGCCTCACACAGTACATACGCACAAAAAAGACCTGCCGGACCTGCTCCAATAACCACAGGCCTGTTCTTGACAGGCATATCTCCCTTTTCAGGAATAATATATCTTTTTTCTTTATATAAAGAGATATTTGCATTTTGGGCTTTAGCTAGAACCTTATTGTCATCTATTCCATCAACTACAATTGAATAAACATAAAAAAGCTCCGGCTTTTTCCTTGCATCTATTGATTTCTTAATAATTCGATATGTAAAATTATCGTTATTTAATTTTAATGTTTTTTTGATCTTATTCCTTAACTCAATCTCAGTATGTGAAATACCGATTTTAATTTGATTAATTCTTATCATCTTACCTGCTCACACTATTTCCTGCTATAAATCCACTAGTCCATGCCCATTGCAAATTATATCCTCCACAGATACCATCCACATCAAGTATTTCACCTGCAAAATACATATTCTTTACAATTTGGGATTCCAAGGTTTCAATATCAATTTCCTCAGTTTTGATACCACCAGCGCAAACCTGTGCAAATTCAAATCCTCTTGCCTCATCAACAATAACTACAGTTTCTTTTATCGACTTTGCGAGTGCTGCTATATCATCTCTTGTCATGTTATCAATTGTCTTTTTCTCTGAAACACCTGCATATTTTAAAATTGCAAGTGAAA
>CAMFPD010000154.1 GCA_945971355.1 uncultured Lachnobacterium sp. | reverse complement strand
TAATAATTTCTGTGAGGGTTATAAAATCCGATATAGTCATAATTACGCACGCTCCATAATACCAGGCATCGAAAACTGGTTTGAACAGTAATATACCAAGAGAAAGAACTATAGTAATAATAGATAGTATCGCGCCTGTCATAGTCGGCTTTTTTTCTTTGATACTGCTGTACTGAACAAAGAAAATAATTGTTGTTATTATTGAAATTATTCCTGTGACAATCAGTGCAGTTGCTGGCGTAGGAGTAAAAAGCAGACACAGTAAAATAAATATTGGCAGAGCCAGAAGGAAAGAACCTAATATATACTTTTTCTTGTCTACAGGAAGGTCTGCAACTACTTTACCGGACTGACCATTCACTGTTGCATATGCAACACGATCGCCGTTTCTGTAGGACATGAACCATACAGGAAACATAGAATAGTCTACCGCTTCAAATTTGGTTGTATAGCCATGAGCCTCGCCGTTAATACCAGTTTCAGGCAAAAATGAAGCAAATTGCTGTACTCCTGAAATACTGTTTTTGGTTTCATTGTTGGCGATACGCTCAGCTTCAGGCATGTATACCTCAGGTGCTACATCTGCGGTGTCTGCATAGAAACCACTCAGATAGCCAGGTGTAAAAGCCTTCATTCCTTTTACATCGTAAGGTGCTAAAGCTTCGCTGATATTGTCGGCAAAGGATGAGGATGCGTCGTAGGAGAGTCCTTTGTAGTAGGCATCCAGATTACCTGAGAGCTCAAAATGGTCTGAAACAATGTAATCTCCTGAACGATGCTCCTTTTTGCCGCGAAGACTAAAAGGTCCTTTTTGAGAGATATAGTAGGTCCAGTATGGCATGTAAATACCTCTGAAGCCATCAATGAATTTTGGATCCTTTAAATCATTTGGGGCAAAAATAGCCTTTTTCATAAGGTCAGAGTAAGCCTGCTTACAGTCATCCTTTGTCTTTTTAAATGGGATGATGTAATTTGGTCTTTTCTCTTTCTGGATACGGCTGTAAAGAACTGTGGAAGCACCGCAGAAGCTGCAAAAACCAGCTGCAGTGTTATCGGTACTCAGTATTTCGCCACCACATTGTGGACAGATAAAAATCGTGGCATCAAAGTCTTTAACTTCGATGCCATCGGTTTCTTTTTTATCGTAGCTGTATGGATCGAAATAGCTGTCACAGTATTCACAGCGCATCTGCTGAGATGCAATATCAAACTTGACATTTGCACCACAATTTTGACACGCTAACATTTTCAAATCCTCCTGTAAATTATTGATTATATGTTATCCCCTAATATGTTTATCTGCTATATGGAAGAATTCCTTCCAGATAGAAGGGTGGAACAATATTAACATTGGAAACAGCTCTAGTCGTCCCGCAAGCATATCAAACATCAGGACATACTTTGTAAGTGGGCTGAAGAAAGCAAAATTCTGAGTTGGTCCAACAAGTGATAGACCAGGACCAATATTGTTCATGGTTGCAAGTACTGAGGTAAAATTGGTGGCAAAATCATATCCTTCCAGTGAAACTAAAAGAACGGAAATTACAAAAATAGTAAGGAAAGTGGTGAAGTATACGTTGATGGAACGTACTACATCGTGATCAACAGGCTTTCCCTCGAATTTTACCTTACGGATACTCTTTGGATGAATATACGAATGCAGCTCTTTTCCAAGATTTTTTATAACAATTACAAAACGTGATACCTTGATACCACCGCCTGTACTGCCGGCGCAGGCACCACAGAACATTAACATCACAAGTATGGTCTTTGACAGTTCAGGCCAGGTATCAAAATCTGCAGTGGAAAAACCGGTTGTAGTGATTATGGATGCAACCTGGAAGGATGCCTTGGTAATGGCATCAAATGTTCCAGCGCAGGTTTTGAGAATATTTGCAAAAATAATAGCTACTGATGTAAATACAATTATAAAGTAATACTTTACTTCCTCCACTTTTAAAGCCTGTCTTATGCTTCCAAAGAAAAGCAAATAGTAAGCATTAAAGTTGATACCGAATAAAAGCATAAAAATAGTAACAACCCATTGAATATATGGACTGTAGCTTGTTATACTGTCATTTTTTATGCCGAATCCACCGGTTCCAGCTGTACCAAAGGCTGTAGTTATGGCATCGAAAAAAGGAATACCACCGAACAAAAGCAGGATTGTCTCCACTACTGTCATGCCAAAATATATGATATATAGGATTCTGGCGGTGTGTCTGAGCTTTGGAACAAGCTTGCCGACAGACGGACCAGGGCTTTCTGCTCTCATAAGGTTAATGTGACTGCCACCACTCATGGGAATAACTGCAAGGAGAAAAACGAGAACTCCCATTCCGCCTATCCAGTGAGTAAAGCTGCGCCAAAACAGCATACAGTATGATAATCCTTCTACATTACTTAAAATGCTGGCTCCTGTTGTGGTAAAACCAGAGATAACTTCAAAAAGTGCATCTGTGAATGATGGAATTTCACCAGAAAACACAAATGGAAGAGCTCCAAATAGTGAGAGAACTATCCAGCTAAGTGCGGTGATCAGGCATCCTTCTTTTAAATAAATTGTGGTTTGTTTAGGTTTTTTACCTGATAAAACAAAACCAATCAAACAACATAAAAGAGCAGTACATAAAAAGTATATGCCACCCTTTTCTCTATATATTCCGGCAACAATACAAGGAAAGATAAGAAGCAGTGCTTCGAGCTTCAAAACATGTCCCAGAATGTATCTGACCATTGAAGTGTTCATATTATCCTCCTGCTATGCTAAAATATCCAGAATATCTGTAAATCCGGTATGCTTTGTTATAATCATTACAGTATCACCCTTTTGTATAAAATCCTGTCCGCCAGGGATGATAATGCGTCCATTACGTGAGATAAATGCAATAAGAAGCTCGTCCTTAAGCTTGATATCCTTGAATGGAACATTTGTGACAGCAGAGTCTTCTTTGATGTCAAATTCAATAGCTTCAACTCTGTTATCGTACATATGATATAGGGTTTCTATGTTGCTTCCGCGAGAAGCGTTCTTGGCTCTGACATATGCTATTATAGCCTCAGCAGTAATGTGTTTTGGATAAACTACACTACCTAAGTCAAGGGAATGAATTACTTCGTTGAAGTTAATTCGATTGATTTTGGTGATTGCCTTGGCATTGCTAACTGCCTTGGCATAGAGTGTTAGCATAATATTCTCTTCATCAATTCCTGTCAGAGGGACAAAAGAGTCTGCCTCCTCAATTCCCTCTTCTTTGAGAAGCTCTTTGTCTGTACCATCTCCGTGTATAATAACGGCCTTTGGTAACAAGATGCTTAATTCTTCACATCTCTCGCGACTATTTTCGATAATTTTAACATCGATTCCGGCATGAAGAAGCTGATTTGCAAGGTAATACGCAGCTCGTCCACCACCAATAATCATGGTATCCGTAACATGCTTTGTTTTTAGTCCCAGACTGGAGAAGAAAGTTCTTGCCGCTTTTCTTGAAGCAACAAAGGACATTTTATCTCCGCTTTTCAAAATGAAGTTACCAGATGGGATGAATACTTCATCACCTCTTTCCACGGCACCAATAAGGACATTGCTTGACAGCTTCTTGCCCAGCTCAGTGATTGTGAGATTGTCTAGCATATTTCCCTCTGGAATCTGGAATTTGATCAGCTCTGCCTGTCCATGTGCAAACAGTGTAACCTCAAGAGATGATGGCATATAAAGGATTTTTGCCATTTCTCTGGCGGATTCCAGCTCAGGATTTATAATCATGGTAAGGCCTAATTTTTCTCGCAGATAATTTATTTCTTCGCTGTATTCTGGAGTTCGTACTCTGGCGATAGTAGCGCAGTTACCAGACTGTGAGGCGATTGTACAGCAAAGCAGATTTAACTCGTCTGAATTTGTGACTGCAATTAGTAAGTCGGCGCTTTCGATTCCGGCTTCACGAAGAGTTTTATGGCTTGCACCATTACCTTCAATTCCTAACACATCATGCATATTGCACATCTGTGTCACCATAGCAGCTTTTTTGTCAATCACAGTTATGTCGTGACCTTCTTTGCTAAGCTGTTCTACCAGATTTCTTCCGACTTTTCCACATCCTACAATTATTATTTTTAATCCGGGATGCGATGAGTGTTTCTTAGTAAACATAATATCCTCCGATTTATTGCCAATATATGGGCATAATCCTGAATTCATTATAGCATAATAAGTATAAATACGCATCAAGAATAGCGAGTTTTACGGCAATAAAATAAAAAAGACTTCAGACAAGTATGCCTGAAGTCTTCATCATTATTTTACTCGTACAAAGTAGAGATTATTCAGCTCTCTTCATAGCCTCTTCGTAATCTCTTGTTCCTTTCCAGATATCATTAGAGTATGGGTTCTTTCCTAACTCAAGTGATCTCTTGATGATTACAGCGATACAAATAACGTTTGCAACTACTGCAAGGAAAGCAACAACACCCTGTGCTGTTGGATTAGCTGTGATTCCGTACGTTGCAATAACTTCTCCTGCCTGAGCAGTTTTTCCAGCACCAGACTGGAAGAGGTCAATTGCAGCCTGATAGAGGTCACAAGCCTTTACACCATTTGCAGCGGCACCACCGTAAACAGATGGCATTACAGAGAATTTCTTAGAAATCTGGAATGTAGGAACTACCTGAGCGAACATACACCACAGTGCAAGTGTGTTGGCACGGTTCTGAATCCATGCACCCTTGTTCCATAATGCGTTTGCAAATGTAGGAGCAAGAAGAAGAGCAACACCGCAGTACCATGTATGTGTAGGTAAGTTGAGGTATGTATACTCGAAGTTCCAGATATCGTATGCAACGATGAACCAGATTGTCATATCTGGCCAAAGCATATCGCTCTTGTTCTTATCCTTTGATGTGTAAAGGTTAACAACACCTGTCATACAGAAGATATTGATAAGACCAGCGATTGCGTTTAAGATGTTCCACCATCCACCGTAGATGAATACACCTTCGTTTGAAGCCCACCAAGCACCTGAGAAGTTTCCTGTGATGCTGTAAGCTGCAAATGCAGACTCTAAATCAGAAACAACTGCGATAAGGATGTTAGCAGCAACGATGAACCATGGGAACCATGCGAACCATTTTTCTTTTCCGATTCCCCATTTGTACTTAATCATCATAAAGCCCACACATCCGATGTCTGCTGCATAGAGCTTAAAGTAATGGAACCATCCGTCCATGTAAGCTACTGTTGGGTTTTCAGCTCCTCCGAAGAGTCCAACATGAGCGAGAATGAAATAGATTGTAAGGATAACAGGAATAATAACAAATAAAAGAATTCCGCCTGCCTTAGAACGACGTCCGATTTCATTCATGATAATTAGTCCGGCGAATACGAGCACCCAGCCAAGTATCTGCCACAGACTGTCAATTTGAAATAACATATTATCTGTCTCTTATACACAT
>CAMFPD010000153.1 GCA_945971355.1 uncultured Lachnobacterium sp. | reverse complement strand
GATACTAAGGAGAAGCTTATCTCTACATTAAGAATCTGGGCTAAGCAGGACTAAATTAATAGAAGACAACAATATAAATAGACACTAATCCAAATTGGGTTAGTGTCTATTATTTACAAAAATTCTTTTACAGATTGGTAAACACCATCTGCATCCAGACCATACTTATGCACCAAATCTACAGCCGAACCAGACTCGCCGAAGACGTCCTGCATGCCAATCTTTTTTACAGGAGTAGGATGTTTTTCACAAAGGCAGTCACATATTGCACTTCCAAGACCGCCAATGACAGAATGTTCCTCAACAGTAACCACTTTGCCAGTCTTTTTTGCACTATTGACAATGATATCCTCATCCAAAGGTTTTATAGTACATATATTTACAACCTCAGCACTGATTCCTTCCGCTGCCAGTTTTTCCGCTGCACCCATTGCAGAATCAACACATATTCCAGTTGCAACGATTGTCACATCACTACCTTCTCTAACAATCGAACCCTTACCAATTTCAAAATGATAGTCTGGTTTATCATTAATTACAGGCACTGCTGCACGCCCAAATCGAATATAAACGGGTCCCTCATATTCAATTGCCGCTCGCACGGCTGCCCTAGCCTCCACATCATCTGAAGGACACATAACAACCATGCCGGGAATTGTCCGCATCAATGCAATATCCTCGTTACACTGATGACTGGCACCATCCTCACCGACAGTAACACCAGCGTGGGTCGCACCTATTTTTACATTCAAATGAGGATAACCGATTGAGTTGCGCACCTGTTCAAACGCACGCCCTGCGGCAAACATTGCAAAAGAACTTACAAATGGTATGAAGCCTGTAAGTGATAGTCCTGCTGCCACACCCATCATATTTGCTTCTGCAATACCACAATCAATATGCCTGTCTGGATATGCCTTACGAAAAATATTTGTTTTGGTGGCTGCCGCTAAGTCAGCATCCAATACTACCAACTGAGAAAATTCCTTAGCAAGTTCTTTCAAAGAATTGCCATAGCTTTCTCTGGTTGCAATCTTTTTAACGTCTGTCCTCATTCCTAAACCTCCTTATCAAGTTCTTTCTCAATTTTATCCAAATCAGCCATAGCAACTGCAAACTCCTCATCATTAGGAGCCTTTCCATGCCAATCTACACTGTTTTCCATGAAGGAAACACCTTTTCCCTTTATACTGTGAAGCACAATACAGGTGGGCGAACCTTTGGTTGCCTTTGCCTCTGCGAACGCAGCACGCAGTGCGTCAAAATCATGTGCATCCACATTGATTACATGAAAATTGAATGCCTTGAACTTTTCATCAATAGGGTAAGGAGAACAAACTTGATCAATGGGGCCATCAATCTGAAGATTATTGTTGTCTACAAGCACGCACAAATTATCCAGTTTACGAAATCCTGCAAACATGGATGCCTCCCAGACCTGTCCCTCTTCAATTTCCCCATCACCGAGCAATGTATATACTCGAAAATCCTTATTTCCAAGCTTTGCTCCCAAAGCCATGCCTACTGCAGCAGAAATACCCTGTCCCAAAGAACCAGAAGCCATATCTACACCGGGAATATGCATGTTGGGATGTCCCTGTAAATAAGAACCAAGCTTTCTTAAAGTAATCAAATCCTCCACAGGGAAAAAACCCCTGTTTGCCAATGTAGCATAAAGTCCAGGAGCAGTGTGTCCCTTTGATAATACAAAACGATCTCTGTCTTCCTTCTCAGGATTCTTTGGATCAATATTTAACTCTTCAAAATATAAATAAGTAAATACATCAGCTGCAGAGAGAGATCCACCAGGATGTCCTGCCTTTGCACTGTGTACAGCCATGATAATACCTTTACGGACATCATTTGCATGTTTTCTCAATTCCAAATTTGTCATTTTTTCCTCCATTTCCGGGAAAGCCTTCCCGTAATTGCCATCTCCTTAATTACCTATCTCTTATCATTTCATTAATCAGTTTTGTCCATATTTTCCAGTTGGTTCTCCCAATCATGAGTTCCCATGGCAATCGGGTTATGGTCAGTGCCAATCAACACCGCTTTGATTCATGTGGAACCAAACTCAATACCCAATGATGTTTTACCATCTTGAATCTCTTTTTTAATCTTCTCTCTCATATCACTTCCCTAAATAATCAAAATATATGAGGCAAATGCATTACAGAACTTCTCTCAACAACCTCTGTGTCGAATTCATAGCTCTCTGCTTTTTTGCCAGTATCAATCATCCTAAGCAACAACTCTGCCGCTTTTACTCCTAACTTTTCCTTCGGATGTGGCAATGTTGTGATAGGCACCACACTATGAATTGCAAGATCCGCATCATCAACACTGATTACAGAAACCTGCTCTGGTACAGAGATACCTTTTTCCCTTAATATACTAATCAACTGAAATGCAATCTCATCATTGTAACAAAAAAATGCTGAACATGAGCCTATTCTATTCATAATCTTATCCTTGCAATAGGTCAGCTGCCTGTACTCCTCAGTGTCAATCCATATTATACTAGAATCCGTTACCATCAATCCTGCATTATACATGGCTTGCAGATATCCCAAATACCTTTGTCGTCCCTGACCATCATCCAACTTTAAAACAGCGCCAATATTGCGATGCCCATTTTCTATCAAATAATTAACCGCTTTGTGAGCAGCTTTCACGTCATCTAACGACACATGAGGCACATCCAGCTCGGGATAAAAGGTATTGATAAAAACAATAGGAATTCTACGCTCAATAAGCTTTTGATAAAGTAAAATATTCGGGTTGGGCAAACCGCTCTTAGTACCTTCCACAATCACCCCTTCCACATCATCACGGCTTATGATATCTAATAAAACACTTCGCTCCCGTTCCAATGTATTATTGGTGAAAGAAATCTGAACCGAATACCCCCTTTCAGACAACTGTTTCTCAATTCCCTGAATAATTCTCGGAAAAATATAGCAATCCACATAAGTGGTGATAACTGCGACTTGCTTGCACTTATTTAAACTTTCTTTACGCCTATCGCACAAATAAGTTCCACTGCCACGCACCCGCCTGATCAAACCTTGCCCTTCCAAAATGCTTATAGCCTTTCTTATCGTCTGACGGCTGATACCAAATTGTATTCTCCACTCATTTTCAGAAGGCAACTTCTGACCAGGTACATACTCCCCACTTTCTATTCTATCTTGTATATAATCAATGAGTTCCTGATATTTTGTTTTTTCGTTTTCCATAATAAACACCCAGTTGCAGTATATAAATTTTCACATTACATGTCAATACATCTTTTTTTAAAATAATACATATTATGTAAGTTGTATTTAATACAACTTACACTTATCATTATACTAACTCCTAAATTTTCAAAAAATTGCCAGCAACTGTCCAAGTGTGTAAACACCTAACAATGCTGGCGATTTTAAGCAATGTTGCAGAAATAAATGAATACAATTCATATTTAATGCTGTGCAGGCTAACTCTGAATACTTTTGAGTTTAAAGAATTCTCCCCGCATCTCCATCAATTCCTCATAAGTTCCATACTCCACGCATTTTCCATCATTAATGACAGCAATCTTATCCGCATTCCTTATAGTTGACAGCCTGTGTGCAACTATGAATGTAGTTCTGTTCCTTGTGAGATTATCCAGAGCTTCCTGGATCAGCTTTTCAGATATGCTGTCCAGAGCTGACGTTGCCTCATCAAGAATAATAACCTTAGGATTTCTGATGAGAGCCCTTGCAATAGATACTCTCTGTCTCTGACCTCCTGACAGCTTACCACCATGCTCTCCCACGTCAGTATTCAGTCCTTTCGGAAGGCTTTCAACCAAATCAGACAGATTGGCAGCTTCCACCACTTCCTGAAGGAATTCATCGTCAACATTGTCCACACCATAGGTAATATTATCCCTTAATGTACCAGAGAAAAGTATAGATGACTGTGGTACAACTGCCAAAAACTGCCTGTAAGACCTTAAATCAAGTTCCTTAATGTCTTTGCCATCTACCAGTACCTTTCCCTCATTTGCCAGGTTAAAGCCTATGGCAAGATTAAGAATAGTAGACTTTCCTGAGCCTGACTCTCCAACCAGGGCAATAGTTTCACCTGGCTCAACATGAAGATTTAATCCATTAATAATGTCCATATCAGTATTATTATATCTGAATTTAACATTCTCAAAATCATATCTTCCAGAGAGACTGTCAATCTTTTCCTTGCCATCATTCTTCTCAATATCATCTGACAGAAGAACCTCTCCAATTGAATTTACTGACTCTACGCCCTTTGCAATAGTAGGTATCAGAGTAATAAATGAAGAAATCTGGTTTACAATAGTTGCAAAATAGCTCTGGTACAGTGTAATATCTCCAGGAAGAATTGTACCACGCAGTGCCAGGAATCCTGTAAATGCCAGGCACACAATCTGAAATACCTGGAATATTGCCCAGCCTACTGAACCAAATACAGACTGTATTATATCCAGCCTGTATCCCTTCTCGGCAACAACAAACAGCTGGTCGCTTATCTTGTCAATTTCCTTCTCTTCTAAGGCATGAGCCCTTGTCACAGGAATCATCTCCACCATTTCCATTACCTGGGCAGATGTTTCTTCCATCTCATGTCTGAATTCATGGTTTCTCTTACGCATAACATTACGAAAGAATACCATTGTCACAGCTGCTACCGGAGTAGTAAGAAGGAAGAACACGAATACCATCCTGCTCTTAGTCACCGTAACTGCAAGAGAAATAGCAATATTCAGTGCAATATTAAGAGTACTGATTAACAGCTGTGTAGACAGAGTTTCCACTGCCTCCACATCTCTTATTATTTTTGATTGAAGTCTTCCTGACTGTGTCTCCTTGTGATATGAGATAGAAAGCTGCTGAAGCTTCCGTACTAACGCTTTACGAAGACCAGTTTCCGCATACCTGGTAGCAAGGGATTTATACCTTGTATACATGTAGTTCGTAGGAATATTAAGTCCAATCAGTGCCACCATTACAATACACTGGATTATAATATCTCTCACTGTATTAGGACTGCCTGTAGTCACATCATTTATAATATTTGCTGTAACAATTGGCAGAATCCACACTGGACAGTGCTTTATAAGAAAGAATAGTACCGCCAGCACGAACTTATGGTAATTCCCCTTATACAGCCTTATCAAAATAATCAATGGATGATTACGGTGTCTTTTATAGCACTCAATAAACCAGTTATCCACATCCAGATTCTTGGGTGCATGCAGGTTTATTGCAGCTCTCTTTCCTGCTTTGCTTTTCGTATCTTTATTATCTATATCTTTCTTTTCCATAATTCTCTTTCATGTAAATATTTATTCCCTGACAATATTATCAACATTCTCTGCCTGAATATCCTCTCCAACGCATCCCGTTACCTTCACATTCTTAAGAACAAGATTCTTAATGTTGGAAACAACAATTCCCTGCTTCGAAGCTTCATCACAACCTACCATCATGGCTGCAA
>CAMFPD010000152.1 GCA_945971355.1 uncultured Lachnobacterium sp. | reverse complement strand
CAATATAGCCACAGATGCTATCGACTGTATTCATACAACAGCCGCTTCACACAACAGAGTGTTTATTGTGGAAGTAATGGGGCATAAGGTTGGATGGCTTACTCTGTACGCAGGAATTGCAGGAGGAGCAGATATTATCCTTCTCCCAGAAATCCCATATGACATTGATAAAGTCACAGATGCTATTCAGAAGAGAACAAAGGATGGCAAGGGATTTACTATAATTGCAGCAGCAGAAGGTGCAATCTCAAAAGAGGATGCAAAGCTCTCGAAGAAGGAGTACAAGCAGAAGGTTGCAGACAGAAAATATCCTTCTGTCAGCTACGAGATAGCCGACCAGATAGGCAAGAAGCTTGGTGCGGAGGTCAGAGTGGCTGTTCCGGGACATACACAAAGAGGTGGAAGTCCATGTCCATATGACAGAGTTTTGTGTACAAGACTTGGTGCAGCAGCAGCAAAAGCAATTATTGACGAGCAATATGGCTGTATGATTGCAATGATAGATGGAGAGACCAAGAGGGTTCCACTGGGCGATGTGGCAGGTAAGCTCAAAATGGTAGATCCAAAGAGCCAGATGATTAAGGAAGCAAAGAGAATAGGAATCAGCTTCGGAGATTAAAGGCAAAAATAAATGAAAGCAGGTGCAACGGGTGTCTTATCAGGCATTATATCGAAAGTTTCGTCCTACAGAATTTGAGGATGTAAAAGGACAGGAGCATATAGTAACAACATTAAAAAATCAGATAAACGCTGACAGGATAGGACACGCGTATTTGTTTTGTGGAACACGAGGAACCGGAAAAACTACAGTGGCGAAGATTTTTGCCAAGGCTGTCAATTGTGAGCATCCAAAGGCAGGAAGTCCCTGTGGTGAGTGCACAAGCTGTAAAGCCATAGCAGAAGGTTCATCTATGAACGTGATAGAAATAGATGCGGCATCCAACAATGGTGTCGATAATATTCGTCAGATAAGGGAAGAGGTGTCATATCGTCCTACAGAGGGAAAGTATAAGGTCTATATTATAGATGAGGTACATATGCTTTCCACAGGTGCCTTTAATGCACTTTTGAAGACTCTGGAAGAACCACCAAGCTATGTGATTTTCATACTTGCAACAACAGAAGCACACAAGATACCTATAACCATTTTGTCAAGGTGTCAAAGATATGATTTTCATAGAATTTCCATAGACACAATTGCGAAAAGACTCAGTGATTTGATGGTGCAGGAAAAGGTGGAAGTAGAGGAGAAGGCAATACGCTATGTGGCGAAGGCGGGAGATGGATCGATGCGAGATGCTCTTAGCCTTCTGGATCAGTGTATAGCATTTCATCTCGGGGAAACTCTCACTTATGAGAATGTGCTTGAGGTGCTTGGAGCAGTAGATACGGAAGTTTTTTCACGACTTTTGCGCCAGATAATTGAAAAAAATGTAGTGGGAGCAATTGGAATACTGGATGAACTTGTGGATGAGGGACGAGAGCTTGGTCAGCTTGTAAGTGATTTCACATGGTACTTAAGAAACCTATTGCTTATACAAAGCTCCGATGACATGGAGGAAGTCCTTGATATGTCACAGGACAGTATAGATTCCTTGAAAGAGGAGGCCAAGCTTATCTCTTCTGAGATATTGATGAGATATATCAGAGTGTTTTCTGAGCTTGGAAATCAGATCAGATATGCATCCCAAAAGAGAATAACCATAGAGATTGCAATCATCAAGCTATGCAGACCGGAGATGGAGACTGACTACGAATCAATAGTTGATCGATTAGATAATCTGGAACGAAAAGTTGCAAATGGAATTCCTGTTGTAAGCGGGCAGAATATGGCAGTACAGCAGACTGTGCAATCCCAGGCAGCCCCAATGAAAAAACCAGAGCTTCCAAAGGCCATACCGGAGGACATTCAGGCGGCAATAAAAAATTGGCGCAGCATAATATCTGAAGTGGGTGGAAATACAAAGGTTTATCTGAATAAGGCAATTCCGACCCTTGGAAGTGCGTCTGATTTACAGCTTGTATATGATGACGAGAATGCATTTGCATATCTGAACGAAAACAGGGCGGGATGTCTTGATATTGTAAAAGAAAAGCTTGCGGAGAGAACAGGAAAAGATATTCCTATAACAATTAAGAAAAATGAGACGGGTCAAAATGCAAAAGATGTAGTTCCAGACTTGAGGGACCTGATTCAATTTGATATAGTAGAAGAGAATTTTTAAGGAGGATTATCCAATGGCAAAAAGAGGTGGATTTCCAGGTGGTATGCCAGGAAACATGAATAATCTTATGAAACAGGCACAGAAAATGCAGCGTCAGATGGAGGAAGCACAGAGACAGCTTGAGGAATCTGAGGTTACAGCAACAGCTGGTGGCGGAGCTGTAGAGGTTACAGTTTCAGGAAAACATGAAGTGACAAAAATCAAGCTTTCAGAGGAGGTTGTAGATCCAGATGATATTGAGATGCTTGAGGATCTTATTATGGCAGCGACAAATGAGGCCATGAGACAGGTTGATGAGGCTTCGCAGAAGTCTATGTCACAGATTACAGGCGGCCTTGGTGGTGGACTGTTCTAATGGACTTGTACAGCAGCGAAATATCAAAGCTAATTGAAGAATTATCTGCATTGCCGGGAATAGGGGCAAAGTCTGCGCAGAGACTGGCATTTCATATAATAAACATGCCAGAGGAGCAGGTGGAATCTCTTTCTTCGGCAATTTCTCATGCCAAGAAGAATGTGAAATATTGTAAGTGCTGCTACACCCTCACAGATGATGAGATATGTCCTATTTGCAAGGATACGAGCAGAGACCATAAGACAATAATGGTGGTTGAGAATACGAGGGATCTTGTGGCATATGAGAAAACTCAGAAATACGAAGGCGTTTACCATGTGCTACACGGGGCAATATCACCTATGCTTGGAATAGGACCTAATGATATCAAGCTTAAAGAACTCATGGTTCGATTGGAGCAGGATGTTGATGAGGTGATAGTTGCAACTAATTCCAGTTTGGAAGGGGAAACTACAGCCATGTATATCAGCAAGCTTATTAAGCCGACTGGAATAAAAGTTACAAGAATCGCAAGTGGAGTTCCTGTAGGTGGAGACCTTGAGTACATAGATGAGGTGACTTTACTCAGAGCTCTTCAGGGAAGGACGGAGTTGTGATTTTACAGCACAATCAACTACGATATATGCTGATACAAGCAGTACACATTACAAGAAGTACACATTACATGCAGTACACATATAGAAGGAACCAAGGGAGTTACTTAAACAGTAATTACCATGAAATAATAACAAGAGAAATATAAAGGAGCAAAGTATGAATAATCTTGAATTGCAAATTACTGCCAACGAGATACGCAAAAGCATTGTAACAGCAGTGCATAGCGCAAAATCAGGACATCCAGGCGGATCGCTTTCAGCAGCAGATATTTTTACATATCTGTATTTTGAGGAAATGAATGTTGATCCAAAGAACCCAAAATGGCAGGACAGAGACCGTTTTGTATTATCTAAAGGACATGTGGCACCAGGTTTATATGCAACTCTGGCGGAAAAAGGATTTTTCCCAAAGGAGGATCTTACTACACTTCGCCATACAGGCTCATACTTACAGGGACACCCTGACATGAAGCATATTCCGGGAGTGGATATGTCAAGCGGTTCCCTTGGGCAGGGAGTATCTGTTGCTGTAGGAATGGCAGCAGCAGGAAAGTTCGACAATAAGGATTACAGAGTTTATACACTCACAGGAGATGGAGAGATACAGGAAGGACAGATTTGGGAGGCTGCTATGTGGGCAGGGCACCGCAAGCTGGACAATCTTGTTGTAATTGTAGATAATAATAATCTTCAGATTGATGGAGCAGTTGATGAGGTGTGTTCACCATATCCAATCGACGAGAAGTTCAAGGCATTTAACTTCCACACAATTGTAATTGACGGAAATGATTTTGATCAGATACGTGCAGCCTTTGAGGAGGCTAGAAATACAAAGGGACAGCCTACTGCAATTATTGCAAAGACATTAAAGGGAAAAGGTGTGTCCTTTATGGAAGATGTGGCAGATTGGCATGGAAAGGCTCCAAATGATGAGGAGTATCAGATTGCAATGGAAGATTTGAAGAAGGTGGGTGAAGCATTATGTCAGAAGTAAAGAAAATCGCAACTCGTGACAGCTATGGAAACGCATTAGTTGAGCTTGGAAAAGAGCATGAAGATCTTATTGTACTTGATGCTGATCTTGCTGGAGCTACAAAAACAGGAATATTTAAGAAAGCATTCCCAGATAGACATTGGGACTGTGGAATCGCAGAAGCGAACATGACAGGAATTGCAGCAGGACTTTCTACATGTGGTAAGGTTCCATTTATCAGTTCTTTTGCAATGTTTGCAGCAGGAAGAAATTTTGAACAGGTTCGTAATGCAATAGGATATCCACATCTTAATGTAAAAATCGGAGCAACACATGCAGGAATTTCTGTAGGTGAGGATGGAGCTACACATCAGTGTCTTGAGGATTTGGCTCTTATGCGTGAAATCCCGGGAATGGTAGTACTTAATCCTTCAGATGATGTTGAGGCAAAGGCAGCAGTAAAGGCTGCTTATGAGCATGTTGGACCTGTGTATATCAGATTTGGAAGACTTGCTGTACCTGTAATCAATGATACACCAGATTACAAGTTTGAAATAGGTAAGGGAATTGTACTCAAAGAGGGTACAGATGTATCTATTTTTGCAACTGGACTTGAGGTAAATGAAGCTCTTGAGGCAGCAAAGCTTCTTGAGGCAGATGGAATCAATGCGGAAATAATCAATATCCATACAATCAAGCCGCTTGATAAGGAGCTGGTTATTGCATCTGCAACAAAGACAGGAAAGGTTGTAACAGTTGAGGAACATTCTGTAATAGGTGGACTTGGAAGTGCTGTTGCAGAGGTTCTGTGTGAGGAAGCACCAACAAAAATGACAAGAATTGGTGTATATGACAGATTCGGTGAGTCTGGACCAGCTACAGAGCTTATTAAGAAATATGAGCTTGACGCAGAGGGAATTTATAAAAAAGTTAAAGCTTTTGTGAAATAAACTGTGACAAAATTTCTATTTAGTTCAATTAATAATGGCAACCCTTGGGGTAAGCTACCTTGGGGGCTGCCCCTTAGGGATAACATAATATAAAGACACGCATATACATTTATTCGAAAAATTTTTCAAGTTTGTGCCCTGGTTCTTTCACGGATAGTTGACTGAGACTAACGAAATAATCAGACTGTGAGCCAGGGCACTATTGAAAAATTGTTTCTCATAAATGTATATGCGTGTCTTTTATTTAGGGTTACAAGGGCAGCCAAATCAGCCTTATCTATTAACCCAATTTATTTCAATGATTGCTCAGTTTCTTTGTAGGCTGCCCTTTGAAACTGTACGTTAAAAATTGAGACACATATTCCCGAGAAACAAAATTACAACAGTTCCGCGGCTCAAAGAGTATATTAAATACGCATTTCTCAGCCAACTATCCGTAATAGACACGCGGAACAAACTTGTAATTTTTTT
>CAMFPD010000151.1 GCA_945971355.1 uncultured Lachnobacterium sp. | reverse complement strand
TAGCAGGACTTGATTGTGGTGCAGACGATTATCTCACCAAACCCTTTTCCATGAAGGAGCTATTAGCAAGAATAAGGGCTATGACCAGACGCCAGGGGGAAACTGTGGATTCCACTTTATCCTTTGAGGATATTACTCTCGACCGTTCCACCTATCAATTATCCTGTGGCAATCAGACCATACGCTTAGCCAGCAAAGAATACCAGATGCTTGAAATGCTTTTAACTAATCCTAAAATGGTAATATCCGTAGACCAGTTTATGGACCGAATCTGGGGATATGACAGTGACACCGAGTTGAACATTGTGTGGGTAAATATTTCTTATCTAAGAAAAAAATTGTCTACCATCGGCTCCAGGGTCATCATCAAAGCAACAAGAGGTTTAGGCTACTCTCTGGAGGTTTATAAATGATTAAAACTCTTAGACGTAAATTTATATCAATTGCCATGCTTTCCACTTCACTGGTACTTTTTGTGATTATTGCTTCAATCAATATAGCAAATTATATAAGCATGAATTCTACACTGGATGTAAGACTTGAGCTTATTGCAGATAACGGTGGCAGATTTCCTGATTTTAATCAGGCACCAGCTCCATCAGATGCAGACATCCCTGATGATACCATAGAGCCTAGTCGCAAACATGGTATAGATAAAGAGACACCTTTTGATACAAGATATTTTTCCGTTCTTCTTTACGATAATGGCACTGTGTCAATTATCGATACTGGAAAAATTGCTTCTGTTACCACTGAACAGGCAAGTGAATATGCAACTACTCTGTTTGAGGCAGGAAAGACCAAAGGTTTTGTTGACCAATACAAGTATATATGTGTTACCACAACAGATTCAAATGATAACAACATGATTTTATATGTCTTTCTCAACTGTTCCAAGGAGCTTATGACTATAAAGAACTATGCCTTTGCCAGCATAGGAATCAGCCTTATCGGATTGTTTATTGTCTTCTTATTGGTTTGCTTTTTTTCAAAAGCTGTCACAAAACCAATGGCAGAAAGCTACGAAAAACAAAAACGCTTTATCACAGACGCAAGCCATGAAATTAAAACTCCTTTGACAATAATTGATGCCAATACTGAAATTTTGGAAATGACTCACGGAGAGAACGAATGGACAGAAAGCATCAGAAAACAGATTGGACGTCTTACCTCCCTAACTGAGAAACTGGTTTTTCTATCCAGGATGGACGAAGAAAACTCTAAGCTTGAAATGGAAGTCTTTAACATTTCAGATGCAATCACGGATACTGCAATGCCATTTAAAGCAGTTGCAGCTGCAAAGGGAAAAACATTGGAGATAGATGTATTATCAGATATTTCTTATTGCGGAAACGAAACCACTATTAGACAAATCGTTTCTCTATTGCTTGATAACGCTGTAAAGTATTCTTCTGAAAACAGCTTAATTAAAGTTGATTTTTGTGTAAGTGGAAAATCCAAAGTACTGACTGTCTGGAATTCAGTGGATAAAATAGAACAGGGAAAACTAGATTATCTATTTGAGAGGTTTTATAGAATCGATAAATCCAGAAATTCCAAAACCGGTGGTTTTGGCATTGGATTGTCTGTTGTACAGGCTATTGTTTCTGCTCACAGAGGAAAAATTCACGCATTCAGTGAGGACGGTAAATCTATTACCTTTGTTGTCACTTTATAAGCTCAATCATAAATATAACGTATCTGTTCCATACCTTCACAGATACCAATTATTATAATAATAAAGTGGGTAAGCTGTATCAACATCTTACCCACTCTTTTTGTCTTGCAGACAATAATCCGTTAATTTTTTATAACATACAAGCTATCTCATAAATCCCGTCCTTGAAACATTATCATATATCAATTCATCCATCACTATACTTATCTCATTTTCTCCTGTGACAAGTGTATAAGTCTCTCCTTCTGATATTTTTTCAGTAGAAATAACCACCGAATCATAGGCTTTGGCTGCAGTAAAACTTACCAATTCGTTTCCAGCGCTATCCATAAGCTTTATTTCATCACCTGATGACCCTGATGCCACTGCTGACATGATAATTCCCTGCTCAGATGAAGAATCAAGGCTTTCCAGCATTCCGCTGCTTCCCACTGCAACCACTGTACCTCCATTTATGGCAGCAGTTGCATTTTCACCGTAATCTATTGCCGCATTACCATTGTCTGATGGTCCATCGATATACAATTCTCCACCATTTATTGTGAGATTGCCGTTTGAGTCCGCTCCATCTCCACCTGCAAGAATATATGTGCATCCACCATTAATTTCTATCCATATATCATCACCTGCGCCAAAGGAATCTGTTCCAAATCCTCCAAATCCACTTGAATCAGCTCCTCCTGCTGCATTTAGGCCATCATCACTTGCATTCACATCTATATCACCACCATTAATTGTTATAGTAAGTCCCTCAAGGCCTTCGTAACCATTTATGATATTAACTGCTCCATCATTTATAACAAAGTCCTCATCAGAGTGGATTCCATCATCGCCACTGGCAATTTCTATCTTACCTCCATCTATCTCCATTGATGAGTTTGAATGCATGCCATCATCAGCTGAATTAATACTATATTCTCCACCATGGATAATCATGATTCCATCGGATTTAATTCCCTTTGTGCTGGTGGTTTCCTCACTTGTTTCATCTGATACTCCTGGCATTGCGCCATCATCTGCCAGTTCACCATTTGACATATCTCCACTATTTGGTCGCGGTCCTCTATCTGGCATTTCTCCGCCTTCTAACATCTGTCCACCTTCCGGCATCTCTCCTGTATTTGGCATCTCACCTCCATTTAGTTGCTTGCCTTCACCGGTTCTGCCACCAAAACCTCCAAAGCTTCCCTGCATATGAGCTTCAGCATTTTCGTAACCACCACCTGCTGTTATGTCAAAGCTTCCATCTACTATTTCTACATAGTTTGATGCATCTATTCCATCTCCATCACTGACTATTGTGAATGTTCCATTTTCAATATACACAAAGCCCTTTTCTTCATCATCTGCGTTTTCGCTGTGTACACCATCTTTTCCTGCCGTCAGTTCAAAGCTTCCGCCTGCAATTCTCACACTATCCTTACCAGACAAAGCATGGCTACAGGCATCAACTATATATTCACCACTTGTCACGACGAGATCGTCCTTCGACACTATTCCATGTCCATAATCACATGTTATCTCCAGACATCCACCGCCATTTAATGTCAAATCACTCTTTGAGTAAATTGCACCGTCAATATTATTGTCATCAATTGCTACAAATTCGCCAGTTGTTGACAGGGAATTGATTGTTCCATCCACGGAAGTTACAAACACTTTATCCGCATCACTTATATACAAGGCAGCAGAATCTTCACAGGTAATATCAACATTATTAAGCACAAGCTGAACCTTTGCATCTTTTGCCGCAACTATTATCTGCCCATCTGTCAGTGTTCCCGAAAGAATGTAGGAGCCTTCCTCTGTTATGGTTATGACATCTCCTTCCACAACTACAGACTCCGATTGTGCTGTACTGGCTCCATCCTTTAGCTCGATAGCAACAGTAGACTCTTCATCATATCCCACTTCTCTGTCCCGATCAGTAAACATGTCCGTAGCTGCAGTACTATTGCTTTCTTCTGTCACCTCTGTATTATCCTCAGATGAATTTCCACAGGCAGTTACAGACATACACATCGTAATCGAGAGCGTCATGGTTCCCAGAAGTGCACATAATTTCTTATATCTATAACTCATTAATATTAACCTCCTGTCTGGCAATGCTTATTTCCAGATTTCCATTTCTGCATCTCAGTTCATCAAGAAAGCTTTTCTCCTGTGAAACATCCTTCATTTCAAGATGGTATGTAAGCTTATATAAGCTTCCCAGATTAGATGTTTTAACAGAAACCACATCACACTTGTCTGTGTATTTTTCAAAAACATCATCAAAGGCTGTTCCGTAGTTTAAATCCTCAGGAATAGTGATTTTAAGGGTTTTCTCTCCAGTTTCCTTTCTATGGGTTCCAACACCTAAAATGTTGAGTGTAAGCATAACAACTCCCATTATCACTGTAAACAGCACTGCAAAACCTAGATATCCCATTCCTGAAATAAGACCTGCTGCCATTGCAAGGAAAATCGTGCCTATTTCCTTTGCACTTCCAGGCACTGAACGGAATCTGACAAGAGAAAATGCACCTGCTACAGCTACACCTGCTCCCACGTTTCCATTTACCATCATAATAACTATACAAACTACAGCCGGAAGCATCGCTAGTGTCACCACAAAGCTGGCAGTGTACTGACTTCTAAACGTATATACCCATGCAAGAAATCCTCCCATTAGAAGCGATATTGCGATACACAATACAAATTGCGATACCGAGATTACCGATGTTGTTGTGGTGTCAAAAATTCCTGTAAATATATTGCTAAGCATAATTAATTAAACCTCCATTTAACTTTATCAATTCTGTTTCTTTTTCTTCCTTTTGTATTCCTAAAAGATTTTTCTTCATCCCGTATAATGTTCTATATGCTGTTGCATATTTCGAAAAGGATGTCTTGTATATATTATTATCTCTCAAAAATCTAACCATCCACATTGGGATTGCACCTGCTGTCTTTACTTCCATAAGTACCTGATTATCCTGCAGAATAGGCGTCCCATATATTCCTTTGCACAAAGACAAATCATAATCTCTCCATAATATATTCTGATCGAAGGTTACCCTGAAATCATGATCATCTTTAGCGTAATACGCTTCTCTCTCATACGAGAGCATCATTGCAGGAGCCAGTCCTCTATATATTTTCATGCAATAGTCAATCTCTCTTGTTATCTGGGTATCCAGAATCTGTTTATGCTCTAACAGGTACTGACATGCCGCTTCTTCTGTCATGGCAACCCTTCTTTTGTACACAACCGAATCATACTTCTTTTTCAATTCCACAAACACTTCGGTGTCTTTACCTGCAACGCCATAACTTCTGAGTCTTAGTTTCTCCTTGTACATAGGATGATCCATGGACCTGCGAATTAGTAAATACTGTGGTGTATCAAAATACAAACTGCATATTGTACTTTTACCATGCTCGTCTGCTATCATATATTTTTCCATTTCCTGTTTAAGGAATGATAGCTGTTCACTATTTAACATATACTTAATCTCATAGCGTTTAAAAATCATTTGGTTTCCCATATTGTTTCTCCTTTCACTGTACGCAGTATAACAAGTGAACCTAAAACGAACTTTAAAATTTTTAATTTTATCTTTCCACTTGCATTTATGCGATGGTGCCACATTCTATACAGATGTGTGTAGGAGAGACGTTGTCTAATCGTGGCTTGAACAGGTGGACGTATAAAACTGCATATTTTGCACCCTATATATCATCTATACACATAAAACCATATAGGCCACTTTTCAGAAGCCTGGTCATAAAGCCAAGATTTGCCGATGCCGCTTTTTGCCTTCTTCGATAGAAGGTGATTCTTCAAACGTTTGACAGTTAGCCCCAATTATCCTCCCCACACGGACAACAATTCAGGGGCCATTCGTGCCGGCCTTAGAG
>CAMFPD010000150.1 GCA_945971355.1 uncultured Lachnobacterium sp. | reverse complement strand
TCTTGCATTTCCTGAGGAGAGAAGTTGTTTTTTACATAAGGACCCAATATGTAATGTCTATTTTCAAATTCAAAAAATAGAAGGTTTGTGTTTAGATAATCAGTGATTTCATAAAATGTTTTTGGCTGGGTGTGACTCATCAGATAATCCAAATATTCTGCAGTATACATAGGCTGAAGTGTTTTCTCAAAGCAGCAATTCTTTTCGAAATCAGATAGAGAATTATCGTTTGGAATAATATGCCAGGTATGAATTCCCAATATATTAGATATAAATTTTAAAAACAATTCTTCGTCCATTTTCAAACCTTTCTAAATTACATTAAAATATTACATCAAAATAATTCTAATATGGTCAAATATATTCTAACTATAACATAAAGGACATGGTATTGTAAAGTCATCAAAAGAGATTTCGTCCGTGAGACGTTTGTACTTAAGGGAGGTTATTATGGGTAAAAAGAAAAAGCTTAGCCAGAGTGAAATTGATGGCGTACAGTATCGTCGAGCAAAATTATGGCAGATTATTTTGGTGGCATGCAATGCGTTAGTAGGGATGTCGGTCTATTCTTTGATTGGAATGGCAAGTTACAGCGCAAGTATAGGATATGGAATTTCCACTGCTGTGGTTGGTGTTATTTTAACATGTACAAGAATTCTAGATGGTGTTACAGACCCTATTTTAGCATTTGTATATGACAAGGTAGATACTAAGTTTGGTAGATTACGTATACTGCTTATTGGTGGATTTGTTATTGAAGCAATTGCACTGATTGCGATGTTTGATTTGTTCTCGTCAAAGGGATTTGGAATTGTAATGTTTACAGTACTGTATATTGTTTATGTTATAGGTTACACCATAACAAACATGACAGCACAGACACTTCCAGCAATTATGACCAACGATCCAAAACAGCGTCCAACTATAGGTGTTTGGCAGACTGCATTGAACTATATGGTTCCAATGGTTATGACTGTCGTATTAAATATGGTTTTACTTCCAAAATATGGTGGAGTATATAATCAGGATTTTCTTTCAGCAGCAGTTAAGTTTTGTGTGTTAGTTGCAGCAGTTGGAATCATTCTTGTATGTATTGGTGTATCTGAGTATGATAAGCCGGAATATTATCATGGAATTAAAAAACAGGAACCAATTAAATTGAAAGACATGGTGGACGTGCTCAAGGGAAACAAGCCTTTGCAGGCATATATTGCTGCACAGGCATCTGACAAGATTGCTCAGCAGACAGCAGCACAGGCTGTAATTACTACAATGCTGTACGGTATCATTATCGGAAACATGAGTATGGCAACAATGCTTTCGGTTATCAGTATGCTGCCATCCATTGTATTTGCAGTATTTGGAGCAAAATATGCAGGAAATCATGGAAGCAGGAATGCGATTGTGACATGGACCAAGGTAAGTATGGTCATTGCAGTTTTAATGCTAATTTTCTTTATTGTTATTGATCCAAGTACAATTGCAAATTTTGGTGTAACTATGATTTTGTATGTGGTTTTTACATTAGCCCTCAATGGAGCGAAAATGTGTGTTACTACAGCAAATGCGTCATTTATGGCAGATACAATTGATTATGAGCTGGATCGTAGTGGCAGATATGTGCCAGCTGTTGTTACAGGTACATACAGCTTAATTGATAAATTAATTTCATCATTCTCAGCCCTTATTGCAACAGGAGCAGTTGCAATTATTGGATATACAAGCACAATGCCACAGCCTAATGAACCACTTACAACTCCTATTTTTGTGGTTACAATGGTTATATATTTTGGATTCCCATTAATTGGCTGGATTATTACATTAATTGCAATGAAGGATTGTAAATTAACAAAGGAAGAGATGGTTGAAGTGCAGAAGAGAATTGCAGCAAAGAAAAGCCAGATTAATGAAAAATAGTAGATAGGGAGCTGTGATTAAATGAGAAAAATCAATTTATTTAATGAAAGTTACATTTTTGAAAAAGAGGGGGTAAAGCAGCAGGTGAATCTGCCTCATACATGGAATGCGGTGGATGGTCAGAGCGCTTCTGACTATTATAGAGGAGCTTGTACATATACCAAGACCTTTTCAAAACCAGA
The DNA here is from genome assembly GCA_945971355.1 of uncultured Lachnobacterium sp. GTDB lineage: Bacteria > Bacillota > Clostridia > Lachnospirales > Lachnospiraceae > Roseburia. The sequence continues at coordinate 3,579 of CAMFPD010000150.1, read as the reverse complement.
CATAAAAAATACTGAACAGTTGTATTTAGAGATAAATGGTGCAAATTCATCATCAAAAGTCAGATTGAACGGGGTAGAGCTTGCCAGTCATGATGGAGGTTATTCTACTTATCGTGCAAATCTTACAGAGTATTTGAAGGACGAAAATGAGTTACAGATTGAGGTGGATAATTCAGCTAATGATTATGTGTATCCACAAAAAGCTGATTTCACATTCTATGGTGGTCTATACAGAGATGTAAAATTGATTACTGTACCAGAGACACATTTCGACCTTGATTATTATGGTGGAAAAGGTTTTTACATTACACCTGAGATGGTAGGAGATAAAGCACAGGTACGTTTTGATGCTTATATTACGGGGGCTGCAGATAAGGTTGTAGTATCTATAGATGGTGTTGGCAAGGTAGAACTTGAGGCATCAGAGCAGGATAATCAGAGCTTGTATGACGAGGTGGCAATATCAGGGGTCAATCATTTTGAGGGAACAATGGCAATTGAAAAGCCTCATTTATGGGACGGACTTAAGGATCCATTCCTCTATGTTGCAACAGCAGGTCTTTATCAAAATGGTGAGCTTATAGATGAGGTGTCAAGCAAGTTTGGATGCCGCACATATCATTTTGATCCGAATGAAGGATTTTTCTTGAATGGCAGAAGCTATCCACTTCGCGGTGTGTCTCGCCATCAGGACAGACTTGGTGTAGGAAATGCACTTACCAAGGAAATGCATGAGGAGGATATGGAGCTGATTCTTTCTGTAGGAGCTAATTCTATTAGACTTGCACATTATCAGCATGATCAGTATTTCTATGACTTGTGTGATGAAAAGGGGATTGTGGCATGGGCAGAGATTCCATACATCTCCGTTCATATGGATGGTGGAAGAGAGAATACTATTTCACAGATGAAAGAACTTATTGTGCAGAATTATAATCATGCATCTATTATTTGCTGGGCAATTTCCAATGAAATTTCCCTTCAGGGAGTTACAGAGGATTTAATGGAGAACCATAGAATCTTAAATGATTTAATTCATACGATGGATAAGCATCGTGTGTCAGCTATGGCAAATTTGTTTATGTTAGAGACGGACAGCCCATTAGTGGAACTTCCGGATATTCGTGGATATAACCTTTACTATGGTTGGTATGTGGGAGATGTAGAAGACAATGATGTATTCTTTGATCAGTTCCATAAGGAGCATCCTGATACGGTAATCGGATTGACGGAATATGGTGCTGATTCTGTGATTTCTTTACAGTCTCCAAAACCAGAAAAAGGAGATTATACCGAAAGCTATATGGCTGTCTATCATGAGCATATGTTGCAGATGATTTCGGAGAGACCTTATCTCTGGGGAACCTATGTATGGAACATGTTTGAGTTTGCAGCAGCAGGTCGAGATGAGGCTGGAGACCCAGGCAAGAACCACAAGGGACTTATAACCTTTGACCGCAAACAGAAAAAGGATGCTTACTACATTTACAAGGCATGGTGGAGTGATGAGCCATTTGTGCATCTGTGTGGCAGTAGATATGTAGATCGTATAGAGCCTGTAACAGAAGTGAAAGTATACTCAAATCAGAAGAAAATTGCGCTCTATGTAGATGGAGTTTTGTTTAAAGAAGAGCAGGGAGAGCATATTTTTAGATTTCAGGTTCCAATTAATGGGGTGCATCATATTAAAGCAGTATCTGCAGACGATGACACATTGAATGATGAGATGACAATTCGCAAGGTTGAAGAACCAAATCCAGCATATTTTATGGATGCCAAAAAGGTGCGAAACTGGTTTGATGAACCACAGGAAGATGAGGAGGCAGAGGAAGATGGATATTTGTCTTTGAATAGTACTATGGCTGAAATACAGGCAACTCCAGAGGGTGCCGCACTACTTGAAAACATGATGAAACAGATGCAGGGATCTGTTGCTGGCGGTATGGGAAAAAATGTGAAAATTCCGAAGTCAATGATGGCCATGATAGCGAGGCAGCCATTGAAGAAGCTTTTAGCGCAAAGTGGAATGGATACAGATGGAGAGCAGGCGAAAATGCTTGCAGCAGCATTGGCAAGAATTCCGAAGAAGCAATTGTAGATAAAGTGTATGAAGAAAGAAGGAAGAAAATATGGGAAGATTTCCAGAAGGTTTCTTAATTGGAGCGGCAACAGCAGCACATCAGGTAGAAGGGAACAACATTCATAGTGATTATTGGGCAATGGAGCATATGAAACATACCAGCTTTAATGAGCCATCTCTTGATGCTGTGGATCATTATAATCGGTATGAGGAGGACATTCGTCTAATGGCTAAGGCTGGACTTAATACATATCGTTTTTCTATTGAGTGGGCAAGAATTGAGCCAGAAGAGGGTAAGTTTGATGCTTCTGAAGTGGAGCATTACAGAAATGTATTAAAATGCTGTAGAGATAATGGAATTGAACCAGTTGTTACTATGATGCATTTTACTTCTCCGGTTTGGTTAATCAAAAACGGGGGATGGGAAAGTGAAGCAACAGTAGATGCTTTTGCCAATTACTGCAAGTATGTGGTTAATGAACTTGGTGATTTGATGAAATATGTTGTTACCATCAATGAAGCCAACATGGGATTACAGGTGGCGGCCATTGCAGAACGATATAAGAGACAGATGATGGCGAAAATGAGTCAAATGCAACAGGCGCAGGACAGCAATATGGAAGGAACTGCTCAAGTAGGAATGAACTTTAATGACATGATGGAAAATATGGCCATGCAGGCAATTGAAAATGAGGAAATTTTTCAAACCAAGAGTCCACAGAACTTTGTAAGTGCCAGAACTCCAGAGGGAGATATCCTAGTAATGAAGGCCCATCAGGCCGCAAGAAAAGCAATGAAGGAAGCGTGTCCACATTTGCTAATTGGGTTGTCGTTATCTCTTCATGATATTCAGCCAGTAAATGGTGGGGAAGCAGTGGCACAGAAGGAATGGGATGAAGAGTTTACTCATTATCTTCCATATATTTTGGAGGACGATTTCTTTGGACTTCAGAATTATACAAGAAGTCTTATTGGACCAGACGGTATCTGTCCAGTTCCACAGGGAGCTGAGACAACCCAGATGGATTATGAGTTTTATCCACAGGCCTTGGAGCATGTTATCTGTAGAGTATATAGTGAGTTTGAGAAGGCTGGAAAAAAAGATATGCCAATTATGGTGACAGAAAATGGAGTGGCTACAGATAATGATGATAGAAGAATTGCATTTATTGAAGTAGCTACAAAGGGAGTTGCAGATTGTATCTCAGATGGTATTCCTGTAATTGGTTATTGTCATTGGTCTCTGATGGATAACTTCGAATGGCAGAAGGGCTTTTCTATGAGATTTGGTTTGATTTCAGTGGATCGAACCACCATGAAGCGTATACCAAAAGAGAGCTTGTATTATCTAGGAAATATATAATGATGTTCGTCCATATGGATAATAATGTAAGGGAGAAGGTAACTGTAATGAAGTATTATTGTAATCCAGTAAATATTAATTATCGATACCAATTTAATGCTGACCAGAGAAAAAACAAGATATCTATTTGCCGTGA
>CAMFPD010000149.1 GCA_945971355.1 uncultured Lachnobacterium sp. | reverse complement strand
TAAAAGTATCCATCATATAATAAGGGCGAGCAAATCGCCCGCCCTTATTATATGATATTTTATTCTGCGCTTTCAATCTCAGCTTTATATTTTTCCAAAATAAGTGTCTGGATGTTATCTCTGGTTGTGGAATTAATTGGATGAGCAATATCCCTGTACTCCCCATCATTTGCCTTTCTGCTAGGCATTGCAATGAACAATCCCTTCTCTCCTTCAATTACCTTAATGTCATGAACTACAAATTCATCATCAATTGTAATTGAAACAACCGCTTTCATCTTACCTTCTTTGTCCACTTTTCTGATTCTTACATCTGTAATCTGCATATCAAGTCCCCCTCAAAAGTTATTTAAAATAAATATCTATCGTTTTTCTCTGAAACGATTTTTATTTCATCTTCCCCGCAGTAATATGTATTTGGTTTAAGTGTTCCCCTGCTTTCCACAATACAATTCTCTATGTAACAGTTATCACCAATATAAACATCATTCAAGATAATTGAGTTTTTTATAACACAATTTTTTCCAACGAATGCCTGCTTAAACAACACAGAATTTTGAACCTTGCCATTGACAATACATCCACTTGCCACCAGACTGTTAGACACATCTGAACCAACATTGAATTTTGCAGGTGGCAAATCATCCACTTTGGAATAAACCCTTGGCTCCTGCCTGAAGAAGTAATCTCTTACCTCCGGTCTAAGGAAATCCATATTGGTTCTGAAATAGTCGTCAATATCCGCAACATTGCTCCAGTATGTAGTCATCTTGTAGCCATATATCTTTTTCACATTTCTGTATCGAATAAGAATGTCATTAACTAAATCATACCTTGATTCTTCCGCAGATTTCTCCAAGAGTTCTATGAGAAGTCTCCTTCTTATCACATATATTCCTGTGGATATAGTGTTAGATTGTGCAAGAAGTGGTTTTTCCTCGAATTCTACAATTCTAGCATCCTCATTCATTCTAACCACACCATATCTGCCCACATCTGTATTCGGCATCATGTCTTTGCAGACGACTGTAATATCTGCCTTTTTCTCAATATGATAATCCAGCAGTTTATTAAAATCTAATTTGTACACACAATCACCACTTGTAATAACTACATATGGTTCATGTCTTCTTTTCAAGAAATCAAGATTCTGATAAATAGCATCTGCTGTTCCTCTATACCAGTCACTGTTTTCAGCAGTTACTGTCGGCGTAAACAGATATAATCCCCCCTGCTTTCTTCCAAAATTCCACCACTTTGAAGAGCTGAGGTGCTCATTGAGTGATCTGGAATTATACTGTGTAAGCACTGCCACAGTCTGAATATGGGAATTACTCATATTGGACAACGCAAAATCAATGCATCTGTACGCCCCACCGATTGGCATTGCTGAAATAGCTCTTTTTCTGGATAGTTCCTTCATCCGCTTGCTGTTACCGCCAGCTAAAATAATACCTATTGCCTTCATTTTCTGTCACCTGCCTTAATGATTACTCCGCCACTTGCCAACATTCCATCTGGATAGTCTTCCTGCACCGTAACTCCTGTAATTGCGGTGTTCTTTCCAATCTTCACATTGTCTGGAATTACCGAATCCTCTCCGATTGTAACAAGTCCGAATGAATAAACACTCTCATTAAGAACATTTGGAGCTTCCTCTCCTACACCAAGGACTGCCCCATTTCCAACCTGGCTGTTTTCCGCAATAATTGATTTATCTATTGTGCAATTATCACCTATAACGACATCTCTCATTATAATTGAATCTCTGATAACTGCGCCTCTTCCAATTTTTACATTGGAGCCAATTACTGAATTCTGCACATAGCCATAGTTTTCTGTGCCATCACCTATAATGCTTCTCTCACAATGTCCTTCTGAAGCCACATACAAAGGTTCGATTGTGTCACTTTTTGTATATATCTTCCAATATTCCTCATAAAGATTAAACTCTGGTATCAAATCTATAAGCTCCATATTTGCTTCCCAATATGATCCCAAAGTTCCAACATCCTTCCAGTAACCATTGAATTCATATGCAAATAATCTTTTTTTATTATCAAAGCAGTACGGAATAATATGCTTTCCAAAATCACAGCTCTGTTCATCCTTCATTGCAATTAACGCATCCTTCAGTACCTGCCAAGAGAATATGTATATACCCATGGAAGCCAAATTACTTCGTGGTTTTTCAGGTTTCTCCTCAAATGCAGTTATCTGCTTATTAGAATCAGCAATTACTATTCCAAACCTGCTTGCTTCCTCCATTGGAACTGGCATTGTTGCAATTGTAACATCAGCATTATTCTCTTTGTGGAAATCCAGCATAACCTCATAATCCATCTTATATATATGATCTCCTGACAAAATGAGAACATACTCAGGATTATAGCTCTCCATATATCTTAGATTCTGATAAATTGCATTGGCGGTTCCTGTGTACCACTCACTGTTATTACTCTTCTCATATGGCGGAAGAACCGTAACTCCTCCGTTATTTCGATCCAAATCCCAAGGAATTCCTATTCCTATATGTGAGTTTAATCTCAGTGGCTGATACTGTGTCAGAACACCTACTGTGTCAATTCCTGAATTAATACAATTGCTAAGTGGGAAATCAATTATTCTGTATTTTCCTCCAAACGCAACTGCTGGCTTTGCCACATCTGCTGTCAGAACTCCAAGTCTGCTGCCTTGACCACCTGCTAATAGCATGGCTATCATTTCTTTTTTAATCACGTTATCACTCCCTGTCTGTTCTAATATTATAGTTGAATTATATCATATCCCTTTACAAGCAACAACATTTTTCACAATTTTTCGCTTTTATTCGTCTTTTTTTTGTTAAATTATACAATTTATCATCAGGATTCTTCCCTTTGCAAATCATATAAATAAGAGTATAATCATTAAAAGGGTTTCAGCCCATATTAATAATAGGTAGGTATTCGTTTATGTATAAATTAGATTTTAACTCTCCAATCCATGTTCATTTCATGGGAATCGGTGGAATCAGTATGAGCGGCCTCTCTGAGATTCTTCTGTCAGAAGGCTTCACAATAACCGGTTCTGATTCAAAGAAATCCGAATTAACTAAAGCGCTTGAGGCCAAAGGAATCAAAATCTTTTACGGTCAGAAAGCTGAAAATATAATTTCCGGCATTGATTTAGTGGTTTACACTGCTGCCATTCACGAAGACAACCCAGAATTCGTTGAAGCAAAGGCTCAAGGCATTCCTGTTTTGTCCCGTGCCGAATTACTTGGCCAGATTATGGATAACTATGAAAAGTCAATCGCAGTAGCTGGAACTCATGGTAAAACAACCACAACATCAATGATAAGTCAGATTCTTCTTGAGGCAAAATCCGACCCTACAATCTCTGTCGGCGGTATGCTTCAGGCTATCAACGGTAATCTGCGCATTGGTGAATCTGAGGTTTTTATCTCAGAAGCATGTGAGTACACTAATAGCTTTTTAAACTTCAGACCTCGTTACAGCATTATTCTCAATGTAGAAGCTGAACACTTAGACTTCTTCAAGGATCTGGATGATGTCAGAAGTTCTTTCACCAAATTTGCTTCAAACACACTGGCAAATGGTGCAACCATCATAAATGGAGAAATTGAAAATTATGAGGCTCTTGTTAAAAATCAACCTCAGAAGGTAATTACATACGGCTTTGATGAGCGGTTTGACTACTATCCTTCTGATATCTCTTATGACGACAAGGCATGTGCCAGCTACTGTGTAATGAATTCTGGTCACAAGCTTTTTGACGTAAATTTAAGTGTACCTGGGGCTCACAATGTAAGTAATTCCCTGGCCGCCATTGCACTTATGCTTGAGCTTGGCATCTCTGAGGAGGCTATTATTTCAGGCCTCAATAAATTTGGCGGTGCTGACAGACGTTTCCAGTACAAAGGTCAATTTAACGGTGTCACTGTAATTGATGACTATGCTCATCATCCAACAGAGATTCGTGCAACCCTGACTTCAGCTGCTAATTATCCTCATGACAGACTTGTGCTTGTGTTCCAGCCACACACATATTCACGAACAAAAGCATTTTTAAAGGACTTCGCTGAAGTTCTTTCGTTGGCAGACGTTGTAGTCCTTGCTGATATATACGCTGCACGTGAACAGAATACCTATAATATATCGTCAAAGGATATACTTAATCTCCTGAAAGAGAAAGGAACTGAATGTTACTATTTCCCATCTTTCGAAGAAATCAAGAAATTTTTATTAGATAATTGTATAAACGGAGACCTGTTGATAACTATGGGTGCCGGAAACGTGGTTGAAATAGGAGAATCACTCCTCCAGAAATAGTTTGTCCACATTATCCACATGAAATTGTTGGAAACTTCAATTTTTCATGTGGATTTTTTTATATGTTATCAACATATCACCTCCCTTTATTTATGCCATCTCGTAACACTTTTCACATGTTATCAACATTTTCCACCATTTTTTCTTTTCTGAAAACCCCTTTAAAATCAAGGTTTTCCGCCACTTTTTCTTCTTTTCAAACCTTAATGATTGTGCTATTATTTATCACAGGTTAAAGGCGAAAGAGGTAATTTTTATGAGCAACATTCATTTGTATACTGACAGTAATTCACAGTTAACAAGTGTTTCAAATATTTTTATCGACGAATTTATGCCTGAGGCAAACGGTGAATTTGTAAAGGTATATTTATATTTATTACGTTGCATCGGAAGTAATGCACAAAATTGTACAATTTCTGCAATTGCTGATTTATTTATGCACACTGACAAGGATGTTCTGCGTGCCTTGAAGTATTGGGAAAAGCAGGGTGTGCTTACTTTAGACTACGATACAGACAATACCGTTTGCGGTATTCATTTTGCAGACTTAAATTCCAATAATACCGGCAAAGAGGTTTCAGTTAAGCAAGTAAAAGCTGTTCCTCAGACAAAAGCTCCTTCTACAGACGTTAAAGTGGTTTCAAAACAGGAAGAGCCTAAGCCTGCCAGAAAAGAATACTCCTTGGACGATATTAAGAATTTCCGAAAGAATCCTGAGATTTCTGAGTTATTCTTCATTATAGAAGCCTACCTTAAGCATCCGCTTTCTTCTACCGATACGAATACAGTTTTATATTGGTATGACGAGCTTTCTTTCACAGCTGACCTGATTGATTATTTGGTTGAATATTGTATCAGCAAAGGTCACTCAAGCTTTAGATATATGGACAAGGTTGCTCTTGGCTGGGCAGAGAATAATATTACTACCGTAGAACAGGCCAAAGAAAATGCAGCTCTTCACAGTCAGATATACTATTCTGTCATGAAAGCTCTTGGCATCTCAGGTCGTAACCTTGTGGATTCAGAAATGGAATACATTAGAAAATGGACAAAGGATTACGCCTTTGATAACTCTATTATTCTGGATGCATGTAAGCGTACAATTACAGCTACTCACCAACCTAGTTTTGAGTACACAGATTCAATTCTGACTAATTGGAAAAAGAATAATGTACATACTATGGAAGACATCAAACGGTTAGATGATGCTTTCTCAAAAACAAAGAAAATCAAAGTAAACACAACAGATTCTGGTACTCAGGTTAAGAGAAACAAATTCAATAATTTCAGCCAGAGAAATCAAGATTATGACCAGTTGGAAAAGTTATTACTTAACAGTACTGTTCAGTAATTCTTTTGGAGGAGATAATGGCACTTAGTAACGCTCAATATGACGA
>CAMFPD010000148.1 GCA_945971355.1 uncultured Lachnobacterium sp. | reverse complement strand
AATATAATATTAGCAGATAAGGAGAAATTCGTATGAGTAGTAGGATGGAACAAATTATCGAGGAGATAGAAGAGTACATCAGCTCATGTAAATATGCAGCTCTTTCCAGCAATAAGATTCTTGTTAACAAAGAAGAGCTTGAAGAGCTTATTCAGGAGTTGAGAACAAAAACACCTGAGGAAATCAAAAGATATCAAAAGATTATCAGTAACAAAGAAGCAATTCTTGCTGATGCTCAGGCAAAGGCTGATCAAATTATTGCACAGGCACAGATTCAGACAAATGAACTTGTTAGTGAGCATCAGATTATGCAACAGGCTTATGCTCAGGCAAACGAAGTGGTTCAGATAGCTACTAAACAAGCTCAGGAAATCCTTGACAATGCAACTAACGAGGCTAACAGTTTGAGAATGGGAGCAATGGCTTACGCAGACAGTCAGCTTAAAGGTATTGAGGACATTCTTTCAAACTCAATCGATACAACAAAAGCAAGAAGTGAAAATTTAGTAAATTCATTACAGGAATATCTTGATGTGGTTTCTGCAAACCGAGCTCAGCTGTTTCCATCTGAGCCAGAACCAGAACAGCAGGCAGCACCTAAACCTGCTCCAGCAAATGATGACTCAAATATTACAGATATTGATATAACAAACATAGTTGTATCAGCTGATGAAGAATAGAACACATATAGATAGTATCACGGTAACAGATGCAAAAATAATTTTCATAGATAGATAATTTAATGGATTAATATCAGTATCCTCCATAATGGATTTTGCCTGTGCAAAGCAGGATAATCCACCAAAGGATGCAAAAGCCATGGATAGTATATATTTCAGTTCCATATTGATATTTTGTTTACTTACACTAATAACTCCATTGGTCACTTCGATAAAACCTGTTACTATACTTACTATCAAGGCATCATTGTACGTGATACTTTTTATAATTTGAACAATAATAGAAAAAATTACTATATAACCACAAAGCTTTATAAGGGTTTCAAAACCATTAATTATTTCGGCGTCAATGATTTGCATATTAATTCTAAATCTTGACGTCGTTTTTATTGCTTCTTTTTTTACATGGTTATATTCATTATCTTTATATCGCACACCATAATATAGTGCCAAGACTGCAGATGGAAGATATAAAATCACAAATGATACCACAATTAAATTTTCCATATGTAGACATTTAGATAGCATCACAGAAGCAACAAAGGATGGACTTATATTATTTATTAATGGAAACATATAATTTGCCTGTTTATAATTCAGATAGTTTTTCCTATACAAATCAGCTGTAAGCTTACCACCAACGGGGAAACCTAATCCAAGTCCACAGGCGATAAGTATAATTATCATCATTTTTGAATTCTTTAGTCTGTCCATAATTCCAGTGTTAAGAATAATATTAGAAATAATAACGCAGGGAAACAGCACTGGAAAAATATTTTTGTACCAAATGATTATTCCATTTAAAGATGCATCTGCAGCTTGTGATGGACAAATAATAAAAAAGGCTATAACACTTATTGAGGTTAAAACAAATAATAATTTTTTCATACTACATTTTATTTTATGAAGGAGACAGATATGAGAGTATTAGAAAATTTAAATCCACAAAAAGTATTTTATTATTTTGAAGAAATTGCAAATATCCCACATGGTTCCAGAAACACAAAACAAATCAGTGATTACCTTGTTGCTTTTGCAAAGGATAGAAATCTTGAATATTATCAGGATGAACTTAACGATGTAGTAATAATCAAGGAAGCTACTCCTGGCTATGAAAATGCTGAGCCAATTATTATTCAGGGACATATGGACATGGTATGTGAGAAAGAAAATGGTTTTAACATTGATTTTGAGAAAGATGGTCTTGAATTATATGTAGATGGTGATTTTGTGAAAGCAAAATGCACAACCTTAGGTGGCGATGATGGAATTGCTGTTGCATATGCACTTGCACTTTTAGATTCTGACGATATCAAGCATCCACGACTTGAGGTAGTTATTACAGTTGATGAAGAAATTGGAATGTTTGGAGCAATCGGAATAGATTTATCTATGCTAAAAGGTCATATCATGCTCAATATCGATAGTGATGTAGAAGGAGAGTTTCTCACAAGCTGTGCAGGCGGCATGAGCATAAACACTTCTATTCCAGTTTCAAGAGTAATACAGAATGGTGTTGAGGCTACAATTACTATTTCCGGACTTGAAGGTGGTCATTCAGGTGCTGAAATTCACAAGGAACATGGAAATGCAAATATATTAATGGGCCGAGTTCTCGAAAATATCTTCAATGAAATTCCATTTGGAATCATAGATTTCAAGGGAGGTTTAAAGGATAATGCAATTCCGCGTGAGAGTACTGTTTCTATCATAATTCCAGAAGGAACAAATGGTGATCTTGTAGATATTGTTGGTGCAACTGCACATGAAATATCATCAGAATTATCAAAATCTGATCCTAATACAAGAATAGACCTATTTTTTAAAGGGACCAGTGAGAAATCGGTTCTCGATTATGCAAGTATAAACAAAATAATTTTTTATCTTAGAACTGTACCAAACGGTGTGGTTAATATGAGTCAGGTTATTCCTGGTTTAGTAGAGACTTCTCTAAATCTTGGTATCCTGGAGCTGAAAGAGGATAGCCTCAGTATGCTTACATCCCTTAGAAGTAGCGTAGCTTCAAGAAAAGAAGACTTAAAGAAAAGGGTTCTTAACATTGTAGAAATGCTTGGCGGCGAATATGAGATTGAAGGTGAGTACCCAGCTTGGGAGTACAATGACAACTCAACTGTCAGACCTAAAATAGCAAAGGTATACAAGGAATTATTTGGCAAGGAACCAGTTTTTAATGCAATACATGCAGGTTTAGAATGTGGAATTTTATCAGATAAGATTCCAAATCTTGACTGTGTATCATTTGGCCCTACAAATTACGATATTCATACACCAAAGGAAAGACTCAGTATCTCCTCAACAGAGAGATACTGGAACTTCCTTGTTAAATTCTTAGAAGAAGCAAAATAATGAGATTAGATAAATTTTTATGTGACTGTCAAATTGGAACAAGGTCAGAAGTAAAAAAAATTATAAAGGCTGGACGAGTTACTGTAAATGGTACTACGCCCAAAACTGCTGACATAAAAATAGATGAAGCAAAGGATATTGTATGTATAGATAGTAAAACTCTAAAATATGAGAAATATCTATACTACATTCTCCATAAGCCAGCAGGATGCGTAACTGCAAACAAGGATAACCTTCATAAAACAGTTATGGACTATATGCCCAATGAATGCAAAAAGGACTGTTCTCCTGTAGGAAGACTTGATTTAGATACAGAAGGCCTTCTATTGATTACAAATGACGGCAAACTGAGTCACGAGTTATTAAGTCCAACGCACCATGTCTCAAAAACATATTATGCAAAACTGGATAAACCTGTTCCACAGGATGCTGTTCGTTTGTTTAAAGACGGAATTGACATAGGTGATGAGAAACCAACGTTGCCAGCAGAACTTGATATTTTAGATGAGGATTTTCCTTCTGCCAGGCTAGCAATATATGAAGGACGTTTTCACCAGGTTAAGAGAATGTTTAAGGCAGTAGGATGTGAAGTAACTTACCTTCGCAGAGAAACCTTTGGCAGTTTAACACTTGAAAACTTACCAAAGGGTGAATATAAGAAAATTACTATCAATGAAATTACAGGAATAACAGAAACGACTAAATAAAACCAATAGATTTACCAAGGAGCAAATTATGGCAAAAGGTTTTTTACCAATTTCAAAAGAGGATATGGAGGAACGCGGTATCAGTCAGCTTGATTTCGTGTATGTATGTGGAGATGCTTATGTAGATCATCCCTCTTTTGGTCATGCAATTATTTCACGTATATTAGAGCAGCATGGCTATACAGTAGGTATAATTTCACAGCCCGACTGGAAGGATGATACATCTATATCTGTATTAGGTGAGCCAAGACTTGGATTCCTAGTTTCTGCCGGAAACATGGATTCCATGGTTAATCATTATTCTGTTTCAAAGAAGAGACGAGACAAGGATTCCTTCACTCCAGGAGGTGTCATGGGCAAAAGACCTGACTACGCCACCGTTGTGTACTGTAACCTCATTAGGCACACTTATAAGAAGACCCCAATAATCATAGGTGGAATAGAGGCAAGTCTCAGGAGAATGGCACATTATGATTATTGGTCAAACAAGGTAAAGCGCTCAATTCTTTTAGATTCAGGTGCTGATATTATCTCATATGGTATGGGAGAAAGAAGTATTGTTGAAATTGCAGATGCTTTAGCCTCAGGAATTGACGTGAAGGATATTACCTTCATCGATGGAACAGTATTTAAAACCAAAGATGAGACCATAATCTACGATGCAATAAAGCTTCCCGATTATGATGTTATAAAGGAAGATAAAAGAATTTTTGCAAAAAGCTTTTATACACAGTACTGTAATACAGATCCATTTGTTGCTAAAAGACTGTACGAGCCTTATGGTGACACTACCTTTGTAGTACAAAATCCGCCTCAGAAACCTCTCACACAGGAGGAAATGGATAACACCTATGCCTTACCTTACATGAGAACATACCATCCAATATACGAAGAAGCAGGTGGAGTCCCTGCAATAAAGGAAGTTAAATTTTCCCTTATTTCAAACCGCGGCTGCTACGGTGGATGCAATTTCTGTGCCTTGACTTTCCATCAGGGAAGAATTATACAGACCAGATCTCATGAATCTATCATTGCAGAGGCCAAACTTATAACCGAAGATAAAGACTTCAAAGGATATATACATGATGTAGGAGGACCAACAGCAAACTTCAGACAGCCTGCCTGTGAAAAGCAGTTAACAAAAGGTGCCTGTCCAACAAGACAGTGTCTGTTCCCTACACCTTGTAAGAATCTGCGTGTTGATCATTCAGACTACATCAAGCTGTTACGTGAGCTCAGAAGTCTCCCTAAAGTAAAAAAGGTTTTTATTCGTTCAGGTATAAGATTTGACTATCTGATTTATGATAAGGATCAAACCTTCCTTAGAGAACTATGCGAGCATCATGTAAGTGGACAGCTCAAGGTTGCACCTGAGCATATTTCAAACGAGGTTTTAAGCAAACTTGGAAAACCAAGTGTAGAGGTCTACAATAAATTTGTAAAAGCATACTATGACATGAATAAAAAAATTGGCAAAGAGCAGTATTTAGTGCCATACCTCATGTCATCACATCCAGGCTCAACCTTGAAAGAAGCCATAGAACTGGCTGAGTACTTAAGAGATTTAGGCTACATGCCAGAGCAGGTTCAGGATTTCTATCCAACACCTGCAACAATCTCAACCTGTATGTACTATACAGGACTTGACCCAGCTACCTTGGAGCCTGTATACGTGACAACCAATCCTCACGAGAAAGCAATGCAGAGAGCACTTATTCAATATCGTAATCCCAAAAATTATGATCTTGTCTATGAAGCCCTTATGAAAGCAGGCAGAAAGGATTTGATTGGTTTTGACAAGAAATGTCTCATCAAACCACGACGAGCATTTAAGACTTCTTCAAACAATACCTCTTCACAAAATACTGATGGTAGAAGCTATCACAAAAAAGCTGATGACAAGAAAACTTTCGGAAGTAAAAACAGTCCAAAGAAGAGCACTGGAAACACAAAAAAGAAAGCAATTAGAAACGTTCATAAAAAGAAAAATAAATAATTAATA
>CAMFPD010000147.1 GCA_945971355.1 uncultured Lachnobacterium sp. | reverse complement strand
TTCTCATACATACTTGCTCTACAAGCCTTTGCAACAATAGAACCTGTTATATCACTTCCTCCTCTTGAGAAAGTCTTTACTGTTCCATCTGGCATAGCTCCGTAAAATCCTGGAATAACAGCCTTCTCAATTTTTTCTAATTTCTTTGAGAGTACCTTGTTAGTTTTGTCTGCATCAAACTCACCACTCTCATCAAAAAAGATAACTGATGCAGAATCAATAAACTCATATCCAAGATAATCAGCCATAATAATACCATTCAGATATTCTCCACGGCTCGCAGCATAATCGGTTCCTGCATGAGCCTTGAAGTTCTCAGCAATTGTCTTGAACTCATCATCAAGAGTAAGCTTTAAATGTAATCCATTTATAATAGAATCATAACGATCCTTTATCTTCATAAGTGCAATTCTAAAATCCTTATCCTCTTCTGCAAGGGCATAGCAGGCATACAACATATCTGTAACCTTTGTATCCTTTGGATTTCTTTTTCCTGGCGCACTAGGAACAACGTATTTACGAGTTTCATCAGCTCTAATAATATCTCCAACTTTAGCAAACTGCTCTGCGCTGGCAAGAGAGCTTCCACCAAATTTAACAACCTTTACCATTTCTCTTCTGCTCCTCTTTTTTCATATACTGATGTATTATACAGCGGAGTTTGGAGTTTAGTCAATTTTTTTCAATATAAATTATATTCATATCTACTATGCCCTCATCGCCATCTATGGTTAACACCCCATATGATGCCGGTTTTCCCCATGTAGGAACCCCTATACTTCCCGGATTCATAATATTTAGCCCATTATGCTTATCATAGAAAACTTTGTGAGTATGTCCGAACAAAACCACAGTTGCACCCTTCTCTAGTGCTGCGTACTGCAAACGCATATAGTCAGATTTGACATTGTATGTATGTCCATGACAAATTAAAACCTTTTCACCTTCGATATCCAGCATTTTCTCAGTTTCTTCCATAGAGAAGTCACAGTTTCCCGGAACATGTTCCATTGGAATATCCGAAAATTCTTCCCTCAATATAACAGCATCCGACCAGCAATCTCCAAGATGGATTATCATATCTGGTTCCGTATTTTTCACAGCTTGTATCATATTATACTGTTCCCCATGGGAATCACTAAGTACCAAAATTTTCTTCATACTCTTTTCTCCAGCTTTGTAAACTCAATACAGACGAATATTAGACAATAAATATGCCAGGTAATTACTATGTAGTTTCGTAGTTTTCTATATATTAACAAAAAGACTCCTGCTTTGACAACATCGTCAAGCAAGAGTCTTCCCTCTCCTAAAAATATATTATATACGACTGGCCCCCTATGCCAGACGCTTCCATTGTTTGCTACATTTATAATATGAATAGAACATACAGTGTTCTGCCTGTTCACACCTTGCAGGTGCATTCTCGATATTACACTGACAATTAACGATTGCTTCAGCCTTCCCCTTACAGCTTCCTTTAATCATTACGTCGTCTAAAATTTCGTCTGACATGCTTATCTCCCTTTTATAACTAAGTTTAGTTCCTCAACAAGGGATATTATACAATATATGGTGTCCGAAAACCATAAGGCAATTCTCACAAATCACAGCCATTCTTTTGTCGATTTTTCCACTTGACTTTTTGTTCATTTTCAATTAAGTGTCACCTTCATAACAATAGGATTATGGTCTGTATTCTCGAATTGTGTATCTATAGTACTAATTTCTTCCACCTGAACATTCTCAGATACAATGAAGCCATCAATCACATAATACTGAAAATTGTCCCAGTCAGCATTTTCATATGGAATATTCAGAGCACGACAGGTTGGTGTCGAGTTATCTGTCACAAAGTTAAGCTTCTCAAACTCATCAACATCTATCTCTCCTGCCTGCCACATATCCTCTGAAACAAGGGGGTATGCAGACATATCCACATTAGAAAAGCTCTGGTTAAAATCTCCACCTGCAATTACATAATTTCCTGCCTTTGCCTCTGTCTCAAGAATATCCTTTAGCATAGCTGTCTGCGCTGCTTTTCCTTCCCCTGAATCATATGCCTCGAGATGAAGATTCACCACAACCAATTCCTTATCACTATCTGCGACAGGTATTCTATCCACCATAATACATCTCTTTAGGTTGCAGGTTCTAACCGGATACGAAAAAGGACACGGCAATGCTACTCTCGTGGACTCTGTCACCTCAAACCTGCTGAGTGTATTGATTCCACAATTAACCTTTCCTATAGTAGGAATTGGATAAGGAACATACATAACTTTATAATTGTACGCAAATGTGCTCTCATAGCCTGACAACTCATCCATAATCATTTGAGCCTCATCTATTCTGTGTGATCTTTTTGAGTCAGTATCAACCTCCTGAAGCATGATAATATCAGGATTCATTTCACTAAGCCTGTTATTAATTGCTTCCATGTTCTCCTGCACCTGGGCTTTTGTTGCTGTATTTACCTGGTCTCCCCCATCCATGAAAAAATCTGCGTTTGCTCCCAGCGCTCCATACCCGATATTCCAGGTCACTATACTAATCGTATCTCCCTCTGCCACAGTTCCACTGCTCTCACCTGTAACTTCAAGCTTTTCCTCTTGCTCTGGCTTATACTCTGTCACTGTTAAGATTCCTAATCCTACAACAACTACCGCCAGTATACACCCCATTATTATTCCAATAATTTTTGCTATTTTCTTCATTTGTGTCCCACACCTTTTCCTTCATATTAATTATTCATACTTCACACATGTAATTTTGCATTATACCTCCTAGATGTACGTCTGCGCGATTTGGAGAGCTCTGTCAGGATAATTTGTAATTAAGGCATTCACCTTCATCCGACTTGCCATAACCAAATGTTCCGGCTCATTTACAGTCCACACATTTACATCAAGACCATTTTGAGCTGCATCCTTCATATAATTAGGGAACTGTAAATTATATAATGCTGGGTGAAGTGCATTTGCACCATGCTTTTTAGCATATTGCGCAATATCAATTGCTCCATCTGAATACAAAAATCCCACATATGCTTCAGGCATAAGCTCGTGAATTTTCACGCAGGTATAATGATTGAAGGATGAATACAACACCCTATCCTCCATCCCCATCTCCTTTGTAAGCTCAATTACTTTTCTCTCAAGATCATCATAGAAAACGACTCCTGTCTTAAGCTCTACATTTACCGTGAGTCCTGTAGGCTTAAGCAGCTCATAAACCTCTCTGAGTGTTGGAATATCAGCATGTTCATACTCTGGATGTGTCTTGTTGTAATTGTATTTACGCAATTCTTCCAAAGTCATGTCCTTTACCCAGCCTTTGCCATTGCTGGTTCGGTCAATCCATTCGTCATGAATAACCACTATCTGATTGTCCTTTGTGAGCTGAACATCAAGCTCTACTCCATCTGCTCCCATTTCTACCGCCAGTTTAAATGCTTCCAATGTATTTTCCGGTGCATATCCACTAGCACCTCTGTGTGCCCATACAAGACTTCTGTCTTTTCTCTTAAAATCCATATTAATCCTCCACATCAAAGGCCTCCAGCCCTTTCTTTGCCTCTATCCTGTTATCTCCATGCTTTACAAAGCACATTGTAATAAATGACCCCACAACAAAAATTGCCGCATATGGAAATAGCGTTGTGTAGCTTATCTGTTTTAATAATGTTCCTGCCGCAATTGGCGTTATTATCTGCGCAGTCATACTGAAGGTGTAATAATATCCGGTAAATTTTCCCACCTCACTGCCCTTACACATTTCAAGAACCATCGGAAGGCTGTTTACATTGATAGATGCCCACGAAAGACCCACAATAAGGAACACTATATACAATATCGGATTAAAGGAACTGCATACTATTGTGAGTATATATATAACAAAAAAGCAGGCTGCAAGTCCTATCACTCCACCCATTATAGTTTTTCTTCGTCCGATTTTGCTTGCTATTATACCTACAGGTATATACGAAACAACCGCTCCTGCTGTAGCTACAGTAAGGCACATTGCCGCCTGTCCCAGACTCATTCCCCATATCTTATTGGCATATGTAGTAAACCAGGTATCCACCGCATTATATCCCATGAACCAAAGTGCAATAGAGCACAATAGAAATCCAAGACTTTTCTTAACCTCAGCAGGGAGCTTCACATCCCCGTTTCCTGTTTCTTTCTCAAGATTTTCTTCTGGATGTGCATTATCATACTGGTGCATCTCTTCTCCAAGCTTAACCTCATTTATTGAAGCCATAATGATTATAAGAGAAACAACCATTATCCCTGCCACAACCATAAACAGTGGAACATAATTAACGTGCTCAAGTCCCTTTGTTCTCTCAGCTGAATAGAGAACCGATGCAATTATCAGATATATAATTCCTCCGATTGCCCCCATCAGGTTAATAATTGCGTTCCCCTTACTTCTGAGTGGTTTTGGTGTGACATCCGGCATAAGCGCTACTGCTGGGCTTCGGTATGTTCCCATTGCCACCAGCAGACAACCTAGCACACATATAAAAAATATCTGTGTAGATACCTTAGGATTTGCAAAATAGCTATTATCCAAAAATGGTATCAACAGCATTAAAAACACTGCTGACACTGTCCCGCATAAAATATATGGTTTTCTTTTACCAAGCTTACTTTTACATTTGTCTGACAGTCCGCCAAAAAGCGGCAGCAGAAATAATGCCAGCACATTATCAGCCGCCATAATAACTCCAGAAAATGTCTCATTCATATGAAATGTGTTTGTGAGCATCAGCGGAATTACATTATTATACATTTGCCAAAAGGCGCATATTGATAAAAATGCAAATCCAATTCTAATGGTCTGTGATGTCTTAAGTTTCAAAATTTTCCCTCCCCCAAATAATTTCTCTACAAATATTTTATCAGTTTAAGTTACCTTTGTCACTCTCTACAAACCTATATCATCCACAAGGTTTAAATTGTATTTTTCCACAAATTTCATTGCATTTTCATAGTTTTCAACATCCACCATGTTATCCACACAATGGGCATCAAGTCCGATTATCACCTTGTTTCCTACTCTTCCTGGTATTTCCCAAAATCGCTCTGTTGGATAATGCTTTCCTCCGCTGATTCCGATGACATTTATCTCCAGTGGAATATCCATCTCCTTCATTTCCTCACAAAGTCTTGTCATCTCCCAATCATACACTGAGTCAAGACCCTGAAAATTTATAAGATCAGGGTGTGCCAGATACTTGAAATAGCCAGTTTTCATTCCTTCTATTACAGTATCCACATACTGGCGTATTCTACCCTCATCCTCTGTGACACTTCCCGTATACGGGCCTGTGTTTTCGGAAACCCAAAAATGCTGTCCCATAATTAAATAGTCACATCCCAGATTTTTAAACATATGCATTTGTTCTGTGAAAAATTCTGGAATATACTCCGCTTCAAATCCAACAAAAATCTGTATTTGGTCTCTGTATTCCTCTCCCAGTTTTCGTATTGTTCTCACATATTCCGGCGCCTCATCCATTCTCATTCGGATTCCCGAAACATATCCATCCTTGTAGGGACATGGAATATGATCTGAAAACCCTAATTTTTTGATTCCCATATCTATTGCTGCCTCTATATATTCTCTTTCTGTTCCAATTGCATGCTGGCATCTATAGGTATGTGTGTGGTAGTTGGCCTTTATATAATTCTTCATTTTAATCCTTTCCATAAATAAAAAACACTACAT
This sequence comes from uncultured Lachnobacterium sp., assembly GCA_945971355.1. GTDB lineage: Bacteria > Bacillota > Clostridia > Lachnospirales > Lachnospiraceae > Roseburia. The sequence goes on along the minus strand of CAMFPD010000147.1, from coordinate 97 downwards.
TTATTATCTGGCATAAAATTTTATTCCAGAAATTAGTACCATATCACTACTTTTCTCATTGAAATTTAATAATAAACTGTTTATACTTATATTATAT
>CAMFPD010000146.1 GCA_945971355.1 uncultured Lachnobacterium sp. | reverse complement strand
TCAGCTTCACCAACTGTCAAAGCTTTTGTTCCGTCTGAAAGTCGGGTCTCTATCTTATCCTGCAGGTTACACATCACAATGTGTTCTCTTGCTTTCTCAAGAGGTCCCTTGTTTATATCCATGGCTATTGCACTTGGTATTCTCCCTCTCTGCACCAATGCAATCGGCACATACCCATGGTCTGTTCCTATGTCCGCCAGAACATTTCCCGTAGTGACCATAGATGCGGCAGCCTTCATTCGTTTAGACAGTTTAATCATTTTACTCTAAGTAATCCTTCAACTTTCTGCTTCTGCTTGGATGACGAAGCTTTCTAAGCGCTTTTGCTTCAATCTGACGAATACGCTCTCTTGTTACGTTGAATTCCTTTCCAACCTCCTCAAGAGTACGAGCACGTCCATCCTCCAATCCGAAACGAAGTGTAAGAACCTTCTGTTCTCTCTCAGTAAGTGTTCCAAGCACCTCCTCAAGCTGCTCCTTCAAAAGAGTGAATGCAGCGGCATCAGCTGGAACCGGAACGTTGTCATCCTTGATAAAATCTCCAAGGTGAGAATCCTCCTCCTCACCGATTGGAGTCTCAAGTGAAACTGGCTCCTGAGAAATTTTAAGAATCTCACGAACTCTCTCAACAGGCATACTCATCTCTTCTGCGATTTCCTCTGGAGATGGCTCTCTTCCAAGTTCCTGAAGAAGCTGTCTGGATACACGAATTAATTTATTGATTGTCTCCACCATATGAACTGGAATACGGATTGTTCTTGCCTGGTCTGCAATAGCACGTGTAATAGCCTGACGAATCCACCATGTAGCATATGTTGAGAACTTGTAACCCTTGCGGTAATCGAATTTTTCTACTGCCTTAATAAGTCCCAGATTTCCCTCCTGAATCAAATCAAGGAAAAGCATTCCACGACCAACATAACGTTTTGCGATACTTACGACGAGACGAAGGTTAGCCTCTGCAAGACGCTTCTTGGCATCTGCTCCTATATCTACTGTCTTCTGAAGAGCCTTGATTTCTGCTCTGAAGTCTTCAATCTCAGCCTCGTCCTCAGATTCCTCTATACGATTTTTCAGGATAACAATCTTCTCCTGTGCAACATTTCCCTCTTCCATCTTCTGGGCAAGGTCAATTTCCTCCTCTGCACTTAAAAGAGGTACCTTACCTATTTCCTTAAGGTACATACGCACTGGATCCTCAACACTTACTCCGTCTGGAACAGAGAGATCAATTTTCTCAACCTCAACCTCATCTTCCTCATCCAGAATAATCTCATCATCTGCATCGTCATCTGTCATTTTGAGTACATCGATTCCATTGTGCTCCAGATAATCAAGTACAAGTTCAAATTTCTCTGCATCAAGATTCAAATCCTTGAAGAAGTCACTGATTTCCTGATACTCAAGAATATTTTTTCTTTTCTTTCCAAGTTCAAGAAGAGCTGTAAGCTTCTCCTGAAATTTTGCCTTTGCTTCTTCTGTTTCTACTGCCTGAACGTTTTCTTCTTTTTTCTTAGCCATTTTTCTCTTTCCTTTGTTCTAGTATTTTTTCCCTAATTAATAGAAATATGCAATTTTTCAAGTTTCTCAAGCGCACGCTTATCATCTACAACCTTCATAAGACCCGCCATATCAGTTGGATCCAGATTATTGGATCTGTAATTGATGCTATTTTGCTTGATTCGTATAATTGTTTCCTTCAATGCTTTCTCCATTTCACTCTGTGTCTCAACCTCATGAATAGTAGCATTAAAAAGTGAGGCAATCTCTCGCTGTTCTTCCTCTCCAACGCCCATACTTACGATTTGCGCCGGATTCACAGCTCCCTCACTGGCGAACTGCTCGAATACCTTTTGAGCCACCTTGTGGTACAACTCCTCGGTAAAATCATCTGCTGTGATAAGTCCATCTATACACTTAAAGAGTCGTGTATCCTCTATGAGCCATGTCAGTAACAGTTTCTGAGACTGCTTCATTCCATCCTCTTTTTTCTTATTTTCATTGATACCGCTCTTCAAAGGTGCAGGAGTTTTTACAAGCCCACCCTTCATAGCCTGACTGTTCACAAGCTTTTTCAGTTCATCGAAAGTAACAAAGTACTTTTCTGCAACTGCCTGTATATAATTATTTCGCTCAAGCTCCTCCGAAAAACCAAGCAGCTTTTTAGCGACTTCATTAAAAAATGCTGTCTTTGATGCAGGATCATTCATATCATACTGCTCATGGAGAATTCGAACTTCAAATAGGAAACTGTTCTCTGCTTCATCGATTCGTTTCTGATATTCATCAGCTCCCAGCGCTTTTATGAACTCATCTGGATCCTTATACGGACGCATATTAATGACTTTTGTTGTTATCCCTACTTCCTTTAAAATAGGAATTGCTCGAAGGGCAGCTTTCACACCTGCTCCATCGCTATCGTATGTAAGGTATACCTCCTTGGTATATCTTTTAAGCAGATTTGCATGGCCACTTGTAAGTGCTGTTCCAAGAGATGCCACAGCATTATCAAATCCTGCCTTGTGCAGGGAAATAACATCCATATATCCCTCACACAATAGCAATTGGTTTCTCCTGCTTGTCCTTGCTATATTCAAGCCATACAAATTACGACTCTTATCAAATATTTTAGTCTCAGGAGAGTTGAGATATTTGGGTTCTCCATCTCCCATAACTCGGCCTCCGAATCCAATTACCCTGTTATGTACATCCATAATTGGGAACATGGCTCTATTCCAAAACTTATCATGACCGCCTCTGACTTCATCAATGGTGACTAGTCCAGACTTTTTAAGTATGGCATCATCATATCCCTTTTTTCTGAGATAGCGGTATAAATCATCACTATACTGATCTGAATAACCCAGGCCAAATTTCTGCATGGTCTCGTCATCCAGCTCTCTGCTTTTGAAATATTCGTACGCTTTGCTGCCCCTTGGATTTCTGAGTAATGCATAAAAGTATTTCGCTGCCTCTTTGTTAATCTCAAGCAGTGTACTTCTCTCATCTGCTTCCTGTCTCTGTTGCTCAGACATCTCCTGTTTAGGCAACTCAATCCCGACTCTGTCCGCCAAAGTCTGCATAGCTTCTCCGAAGGTGAAATTTTCATATTTCATAAGAAATGTAAAAACATTTCCTCCTGCTCCACAACCAAAGCAGTAAAACATCTGCTTGCCAGGTGTCACCGAAAATGACCCTGTTTTTTCATTATGGAACGGACACAATCCAAAATAGGAGCTTCCCTTCTTCTGAAGGCGTACATACCCGCCTATGACATCAACTATGTCATTGCGGGAACGAACTTCTTCTATCAATTCATCCGAATAGTACGGCATTGTATCTTCCCTTCATCTCTTATTCAATCTGTGTATATATAAAAAACTAGTAGGTATCAACCTGCCATGCAACTGGCACGAAAAACTCATGAAACTTGTCCACTGCATATTGGTCTGTCATGCCGGATATGTAATCACACACAATTCTTCCTTTATCGTCACCCGCATCAAGTAAATGTATAAGCTTAGCTGGCAGCTCTTCCACATTACTCATATAGTACTTATACATCTGTTCCAGCATAAGCTTAGCCTTTACTTCCTCGCTCTTTGCCACAGGGTTTTTATATACGTGCTCGAACATAAATGCCCTGAGTTCCTTAAAGGCCTCTGCAGTCTCGTTTGACATTTTTATATCATCAGTATTCATGCTTGTTGTAATCACATCATGAATCAAATGATCCAGACGGCTGGTTGTATCCATTCCCAATGTCTTTCTAAGCTCCAGCGGAATATCCTCCTCACACAGGATATGTGCTCTGATAGCATCATCCACGTCAGAATTGACATATGCGATTTTGTCCGACAGGCGTACTATTCTGCCTTCGAGAGTATGCGGCATAAGGCCTGTCTGATGATTTAAAATTCCGTCTCTCACTTCCCATGTCAGGTTAAGACCCGCTCCATCTTTCTCAAGCTTTTCCACTATTCTGACACTCTGCTCGTTATGTCTGAAGCCACCCTCATATATCTCATTTAGGATATATTCACCAGCATGCCCAAAGGGTGTGTGTCCCAAATCATGGCCGAGTGCAATAGCCTCAACCAAATCCTCATTCATCCTGAGGGCCTTTGCAATAGTTCGTGCATTCTGAGACACCTCAAGTGTATGAGACATTCGTGTTCTGTAATGATCTCCCTTCGGGTCAAGAAAAACCTGAGTTTTGTTCTTAAGCCTTCGGAAGGCCTTACTATGCAGAATACGATCTCTATCCCTCTGAAACACCGGTCTGATATCACATTCTGGTTCCTCAAAATCACGGCCTCTGGAATTGACACTAAGACAAGCAAATGGACTTAAGTTTTCCTGTTCCATTGCTTCAATTTGTTCTCGAATTGTCATGTTAGTCTCCTTAATAATCAACCTACATTTTTATAATTCGACGTCTTTTGCATTTTTCCTTTTATTCCGCAAATATTTTTTTATTTTTTTGAAGCATTTTTTGAAGCAATTTGTATACTATGAATTTTCACAACTTTCACATCAACTACATACAATTTCCTTTACTTTCCCCCTAAAACATCCAGGAGCGTATGTAATTGAATCCCCTGGATTTTATTATCGTAATTTCCATAATAAAACCCATTGTCTTTTACAAGTATGATACCAACCCAGTCTCCATAAGGGATTTCCCTTTCCTCTGCCTCTTTTATAGTCTTGTATCCTCTTATGGTAAAAAACGCATCATAGTCTTCAAAATCCGACAATGAATACTCAACCTCTCCAAATTTAGTCTCCAGACTTTCAATCAAATTCTTCTGACATTCTGTATAACCAGCCTTGTCATTTGAGTATGCAGATTCATTTTCCCAGTCCTCATCCCAGATTAGAAAAACTGTATCATTTTTCCAATCATTGTCCATTTCCATCTGTTCAATAGGCATATAACAATTGTATTCTGCACCATACATTTCAAGAAGGTCCTCATCCTGTTCTTTGGATCCATACAAAACATTTGCTATTGCCAGTCTATAAAATCTGCTGGTACAATCCTGTTCCTTATACCCTGCATATCCGTATGCTATGCCATCTTCGTGGTAGTTGAGTTCAAGGTCAGTCGGAGCATAGATTGTCTCATTGTATACCATAGGTCCCATCATATTATCATTTGTCAGGCATTCAGCCACTTTTTCATAATCATAAGTATTCTCTGATGGTGCAAAGAAGAACACTCCAATTATGCTCGTAACAAGAATTGCAGCAAAAATCACTCCCGCTGTAAAAATGTTCATTGTCTGTTTGGATGGCGCCTTAAATTTCTTTTTCTGCTCCAGCTTTACAAGGCTATCGCTCACCTGGAGTTTGCCTGGTTTTGGGCCATATATCCATTTTGAAAAATTATATGAACCGATAATTACTGACAACGTAAATATAATTATTCCTATCATATATAAAACAGCCTGAAGTTTTCCTGGAAGCTTACACAAAAGCATATCATCTAACACGCACACCGCCCTTGCTTCCAGGTCATTATCAATAAACAGCCTGCATATTTTTGCAATAATCATACATACTATTGCAAACACCGAGCTATCTGCAAACAGATACACAAACCAATGTCTATTCTTTTTTATCACAACTAAAGGAAACAGGGACATGATATAAGCAAACATGAGAATTCCTGCAAATATGTATGCCCATTTTTCCAGCATACTGCTTCCATACAGATTTCTAAAATACTCAGAGAATTCCAGCTTTTTTATATTTCCCCATCCCGAAAATTTGGAAAGCAGCAATATAGCTCTCATAATAAACCAGACTATCATATAGATTATGCCATAATTCACCATAAGATATCGGATTTCCACCTTACTCTCCATAGCAAGCTGATGGCTTATTCTATTCCC
>CAMFPD010000145.1 GCA_945971355.1 uncultured Lachnobacterium sp. | reverse complement strand
GAATCGTAAGCTGTGTAGGGTGCCATATTTGTAGAACTTTGCACAATAAAGCAGCTTAGGTTGAGCGTTCCCACTAAGGCCCATGCACCCCATTACAGCCGACACTCCACCATAAATGCAAGTGCGAAGTTTGAATACAGTAAAACATAGGAAAAAATTTCAGAAAAAAAGAAGGTGAAGAAATAGAAAACTTAAGGTATAATTGTATAATATATTGGAGGAAGACAAATGAAGCTTATATCATGGAATGTAAATGGAATAAGAGCCTGTGTTGGGAAGAACTTCATGGAGGATTTTAATAAGCTGGATGCAGATTTTTTCTGTCTGCAGGAGACGAAAATGCAGGAGGGACAGCTTGAGCTTGAACTACCTGGATATCATCAGTATTGGAATTATGCACAGAAGAAAGGCTATTCTGGAACTGCAATTTTTGCAAAGGAAGAGCCTCTATCAGTTTCTTATGGGATAGGCATACAGGAACACGATACAGAAGGCAGAGTAATTACACTTGAATATGATAATTTTTATCTGGTGACTGTATATACACCAAATTCTCAGAATGAGCTTAAGAGACTTGATTATAGGATGGAGTGGGAGAATGCATTTAGAGAATATCTGAATGAACTGAAATCAAGAAAAGGTGTTATAGTTTGTGGAGATATGAATGTGGCTCATCAGGAAATTGACCTGAAAAATCCAAAGACAAACAGAAGAAATGCCGGGTTTACTGATGAGGAGAGAGAGAAGATGACAGAGCTTCTTGAAACCGGCTTTGTTGACAGCTTTAGATATTTTTATCCAAATCAGGAGAATATTTATAGTTGGTGGTCATACAGATTTAAAGCAAGAGAAAAGAATGCCGGATGGCGTATCGACTATTTTCTTGTGTCAGAGAATCTTGCAAGCGAGATGAAGGATGCAAAGATACATACAGATATATCAGGTTCGGACCATTGTCCTGTAGAGCTTGATATATTTGAATAATAAATTAATGTTAATCAAGGAGGAAAATGAAAATGGATAACAACAACTACACACAACCAAATGGTAATGAACAGGAGGGACAGTATACATCTCCACAGTACACTGCACAGCAGATGAATGGATCTGAACAAAATCCGTATGGAACAGTTCCACAGCAGGATACAAGTGCAGGTGCAATGGCTGTAGTATCATTAATACTTGGAATATTATCAATTATTTCATGCTGTGTGGGAATCGGAGTGATTTTTGGTATTGTAGCGATAATTTTAGGTGGAATCTCTCTGTCGAAAGGAAGAGGCAAGGGTGTTTCAATCGGTGGTCTTGTTACAGGAATTGTGGGAACAATTTTTAGCATTATCATGATTATCTACTTCATCTTTATTGGAATTGGTGTAAGTGCTACTATGCAGGACCCTGAGTTTATGCAGGAGTATGAAGCAATCATGGACTCAATTGATGAGTTATAAGAGGAAAATCGGATGATCAGACCAAAGATAGGCCTTGACTGGGATGATGTTACGGCACCATTTAATGATATTGCCATCGACATGGCGAATGCCAAGTATAACATTATCCCACCCCTTACCATGGATGAAATTGATTCATGGGAGAATACAGGCAGGGCATCTGTAATCAAAGAATTCTATAATGATGAGGAATTGTACAGAAGGCAGACTGTTTCTGAGGAGACAAAGGAGCAGATAAAAAAGCTTATGGAGATTGCTGATGTGTATTTTATCACAGCGGCATATCCACAGTTTATGGGGATAAGAGCAAAGCAGATTTTGGATGCTTTCCCGGATTTTCCACCTGAGAATATTATTCTTGGTAATGCTAAGAATCTCGTACAGTTTGATGTGGTGCTTGATGATGCAATCCATAATATTCTTGACAGTCCTGCCACATATCCGGTTCTTATGAGGAAACCGTGGAATTGGAAAATGACTGGAATACTCTCTGTCAATAATATGACAGAGTTTGTGCTTCTTGTGGAGCAGATAATCAGTGCTTCACTGTATAGAGAAAGAAAAATCCGTATACCATCAGTGCTTGCTCTTGTTGGTCCGTCAGGCTCGGGCAAAAATCACATTGTAAAAGAATTATGTGAGGGACCTACCTTTGCCAGTCCCAAGACATATTGTACAAAAAAAAGTGATAAGCATAAGTTTTTGACAGAAGAAGAATTTGAGAATCAAAATTTTTTCGAAAGAACTATGTATGCAGGTATCAAATATGGTACTAAGCAGGAGGATATAGAGGCAGTACTTAATAATGGGCAGTTTGCAGTAATGCCTTTGGATATGTGTGGGGCAATTGCAATGAAAAGGCATTTCCCTACTGCAATTATCTACGTGTCCAAGGACAAAGAACAGCTTATTAAAGAGATAATAGATGATGACTATGACACTTCTGAGAAAACTCTGAGAATACTGTCAATTGATGCAGAAAAGAGAAATAAACAGATTTGTGATTATGTTGTTGACAATAGTGCAAATGAAGGTGCATCTATCCTAAAAAAACTGATATATGGATAGGGAAAATCAACAAAGTACGTTAAAAAGTTGACAATTGTTGTTTTTTCTCTTCGATGGGTTTAGAATAGGTGAAGGTTAAAAATTACTATATACATAAAGGAGATTAAATAATTATGTTTGGTTTTGGACAGTTAATCGACATCCTCAAAAAGGACCCAAAGAAAATTGTATTTACAGAAGGTGAGGATCCACGTATTTTAGAGGCGGCTTCTCGTTTGCTTGCCAGCAACTTCCTTCATCCAATTTTAGTTGGAAAGCCAGAAGCTATCAATGCAAAAGCAGAGGAAAGTGGTTTCAATATTCGTGGAGCGGAGATTATAGATCCTGATAATTTTGATAGAATGGATGAGATGGTTGAGCTGTTCTGTGAGCTTCGTAAGAGTAAGGGTGTTACTCCAGAAGAAGCCAGAAAGACACTTTCAGCAGCAAACTATTTCGGAACAATGCTTGTAAAGATGGGTATTGCAGATTCTCTTCTTGGAGGAGCTACATATTCTACAGCAGATACAGTTCGTCCTGCATTACAGCTTATTAAAACAAAGCCAGGAAATTCTATTGTTTCTTCATGCTTCATCCTTGTTCGTCCATCTGCAACAGGTGAGAATGAGGTTCTTGCAATGGGAGATTGCGCTATTAACATTAAGCCAACAGAGGATGAGCTTGTTGAAATTGCAGGTGAGGCTGCAGAGTGTGCAAGAATCTTTGGAATCGAGCCACAGGTTGCATTCTTAAGCTATTCAACACTTGGATCTGGAAAGGGCGAGGATGTTGACAAAATGCGTAATGCTGCACAGAAGGCTAAGCAGAAATATCCTGAACTTCCAATCGAAGGAGAGCTGCAGTTTGACGCAGCGGTTGCACCACGTGTAGCCCGCACAAAGTGTCCTGAGTCAGCAGTTGCTGGACATGCAAATACATTTATATTCCCAGATATCAATGCTGGAAATATCGGATACAAGATTGCACAGCGTCTTGGAAACTTCGAGGCATATGGTCCAATTCTTCTTGGACTTAACGCTCCAATCAATGATTTATCCCGTGGATGTAATGCGTCAGAAGTATATTCAATGGCTATCATTACAGCTGCTCTTGCATAAAATAGTATTAAATCATTAAATAGTATTAAATTAAGAAACAAAGTATTATAAAAGCTGAAAGACAGGACAGAATATCTGCCCTGTCTTTCGCACGTTTTTCTAAGGGGAAAAAATGAAGTCAGAAGTTAATCTTACAGAAGGTTCAATTGCAAAAAATATAATAAAATTTGCTATACCTATGTTCATAGGAAATCTGTTTCAGCAGTTATATAATGTGGCAGATTCTCTTGTTGTGGGAAATTTTTTGGGAAGTGATGCGCTGGCAGCAGTCACTTCTACAGGAAGTCTGATGTTTCTTCTTGTTGGATTTTTCAATGGAACCGCAATGGGAGCGGGAGTTATTATTGCCAGATTCTATGGTGCAAAGGATCATGAGAATGTAAAGAAATCTATTCATACAGACCTTGCTTTCGGTATATTATGCGGACTTATAATGTCTGTTGTGGGAGTTGTGTTTGCACCTCAGATTCTTAAACTTATGGATACCCCACAGGATGTGTTTGTGCAATCTGTGTTATATATAAGGATTTATTTTCTTGGTTCTCTGGCGGTGGTATTGTATAATGTCTGTATGGGCATAATGCAGGCTGTTGGAGACAGTAAGCATCCACTATACTATCTGATATTTTCATCAGTAGTGAATATTTTGCTTGATATATTGTTTAATGGAGTTTTTAGGCTTGGTGTGGGATTTGCAGCTCTTGCCACTATTATTTCACAGCTTCTTGCCACGATACTTTGTCTGCGTAGACTTACAGGAAAAAGTCAGATGTATCCTGTTGAACTTAGAAAAATTGGTTTTGATATGGGATTATTAAAGCAGATTATTAATATGGGACTTCCTTCCGGACTTCAGAATTCTATAATATCTGTAGCCAATGTAGTTGTTCAGGCAAATATTAATTCTTTCGGAAGTGCTGCTATGGCAGGCTGTGGTGCATATTTTAAGATAGAAGGCTTTGCTTTTTTGCCTATTACATGTTTTTCAATGGCACTTACAACCTTTATAGGTCAAAATCTTGGGGCAAAACAGTATGACAGAGCAAAAAAAGGTGCTGCTTTCGGCATCTTTTGTTCGATAACACTTGCGGAAATCATAGGAATCTTGGTATATTTCTTTATGCCGAGACTTATTCTGCTATTTAACTCTGAAATTGATGTGGTAAATTACGGAATATTGCAGGCACATACAGAAAGTCTTTTCTACTTTTTGCTTGCTTTTTCACATACAGTGGCAGGAATTATGCGTGGTGCAGGAAAATCTACTGTTCCTATGTTTGTAATGTTAGGTTGTTGGTGTATTTTCCGTATAACTTATGTTACAATAATTACCAGTATTATTCCGACTATTCAGGTGGTGTTTTGGGCATACCCAATTACATGGAGCCTCAGTTCGGCAGTATTTTTGATTTATCTGCTTAAAGCAGACTGGATACACAATTTTGACAGGCAGGAAGATAGAAGGAGAAAAAATCAATGCGCGTAGGAATGGGCTATGATGTTCATAAACTAGTAGAAGGAAGAAAACTTATACTTGGTGGAGTGGAGATTCCACATACACTGGGATTGTTAGGACACTCAGATGCAGATGTGCTCGTGCATGCTATAATGGATGCATTGCTTGGTGCGGCAGCTCTTGGGGATATAGGTAAGCACTTCCCAGATACAGACCCGGCATACAAGGGGATATCCAGTATGAAGCTTCTGGAGCACGTGAAGGGCTTGCTGGAGGAGTCTGGATATGTAATTGAGAACATCGATGCAACAGTTATCGCTCAAAAGCCAAAGCTTAGACCGTATATTGAAGAGATGGAAAATAATGTGGCAAAAACACTTGGCATAGCTAAGGAACAGATTAATATAAAGGCTACAACTGAGGAGTGGCTCGGTTTTACAGGCAGGGAGGAAGGAATCTCTGCACAGGCAATTTGTTCCCTTACAGGATTTTATGAAGGAAGCTTTCAGGTAGGCGGAAATTGTGATGGTTGTGGTGGCTGTCATAAGCGGTAAACTGTGGGATTAAAGTTATGTAAGTAATAAGAAAATAGGGAGATATACAAAATGGAAAATAATTTCAAGTTTTATAACACACTTTCTCGTCAGGTGGAGAATGTTATTCCAAATGAGGATGGTAAGATTGCAATGTATACATGTGGACCAACTGTGTATCATTTTGCGCATATAGGAAATATCCGTTCTTACATTATGGAGGATGTTCTGGAGAAAGCGCTGAGATATTACGGTTATGATGTAAAACGTGTAATGAACATTACTGATGTTGGACATCTCTCAAGTGATGGAGATACAGGAGAGGACAAGATGCTCAAGGGCGCAAAACGTGA
>CAMFPD010000144.1 GCA_945971355.1 uncultured Lachnobacterium sp. | reverse complement strand
TAATCCTTCACGCAGTATGTTGAAACCACAGCTTTTAGTGAATGGATTTGAAGCGACAAAAAATCTTTTGACAATTTCTACAAAACGATGTCCACATATGGGATGTGCACTAAAGTGGAATGAGGTGGAGCATTCATGGGATTGTCCATGTCATGGCTCAAGATTTGGTGAAGATGGAACACTTCTCAATAATCCTGCCAATGGTGATAAAGTGATTGACGATTGATTATGGGGACTATATATTGTATACAGGTGACTACAAATCACAGGTTTTAGTGAGAAGTTTGAATTGGCAAAATAAACAGAAAGTATAGGGAATCTAGTTATGAAAAATGTATCTATGAAAAATGTATCTATGAAAATAATGGTGGCAGGTACACTTACAGTTTTAGCAGTATGTGTAGCTACAGGCTGTGGCAGCTCAGATACAATAAATGGAGATATACACATTGAATCTGAGAACAGCGAAATACAAAATAATGAAATAGAAAATAGTGAAATACAAAACAATGAGTTACAAAATAATGAAATGCAAAATAGTGAAATAGAAAATGGTGGAATAGAAAATAATAAAGACGTTACAGCTTTTTCAGATGCACTTAACAGATTGCTTTTTGAGAATATACTTCCTGATGGTAGAGCAGTTGTGTTTGATGAAGAGTACTTCATGGATGATAATAGCTTTGCCATTTATGACTATGATGGAGATTCTGAATACGAGCTTATTATATGCTGGGATGGCACATCCGATGATAATCTTGTGGAGGGAGTATACAAGTACGAGGAAAATACTCAGTCATTCAAAGAAATATATTTTGAAACTATGACAAGGCCAGAGGATACCGCAGCTCTTGAAAATAGGAATGGTAAGCTTGGCAGCGACAGATATAATGATTATTATGCCCTTACAGAAACAAACATAGAACTGGCAACTGCGCTTTTGTCCGGTGAGGTTAAAGCTGATGAAATATTTGATTTTTCTACACCTAGAAATAACCATTATTTGGCACGGTTTCACAGTGACTGGCCATTAAACGATACTAGCTTAGAACCTAAGCAGGTTAGATATGGAATTGATGTTTCCACATATCAGGGAAATATAGATTTCAATAAGGTAAAAGAAGATGGATATGAATTTGTCATTGTCAGAATAGGATTCAGGGGATATGGCAGTGAAGGAAATCTGAAGGCTGACGATAAGGCAATAGTAAATATTAAAAATGCAAAGGCAGCCGGTCTTGATGTGGGAGTATACTTTTTCTCCCAGGCTGTCAGTGAGGCTGAGGCAGTTGAGGAAGCTGAATTTTGCTTTGAAATATTGTCTCAGGCTGGAATAACAGAGCCAGAACAATTAGAGATGCCAATAGTTTTTGATCCTGAGAGCATCCTTCATGATGACTCTAGAACTGATGATGTGACAGGGGAACAGTTTACATCAAACTGCATTGCATTTTGTGATGAGGTAGAGTGCAAAGGTTTTAAGTCCATGATTTATGCCAATACAACATGGGAAGCATATATGCTTGACCTTGGCAAATTATCTGATTATCCAATATGGTATGCGGATTATTCGGATGAAGTGCAGTCTCCATATGCATATGAAATGTGGCAGTATTCAGAAAAAGGACAGGTAAATGGAATTGATGGACCAGTAGATTTAAATATTCAGTATATATATTAGGAGTAGAGTACTATTGTAAAAATGTTTAAAATAGGGTAACATTGTTAATGTCGTTAGAGACAATAACAGATAGGGGATTGGTCAAATGGTATGACAGAAGTCTCCAAAACTTTTAGCGGGAGTTCGATTCTCTCATCCCCTGTTATCTAAGGTGCTGAAAAGCTTGATAAATCAAGTTTTCCAGCACTTTTTCTTTATATTATTTATTATTTCTTTACCAAATTTTAATGATTAGGCATAAAATGAACAAAAAAATATTTGTGCAAAAATGCTGAAAATACAAGAAATAATGAAGAATATATGTGGAAAATTTAATCGTATTAAATTATGAAATGAAAAAAAGATGATAAAGAAATACTTTTTTGAGTAAAATACGGTAGAAATATCGTAAAAATAAGTGCAAAAAAATAATTTTAGTGAATTTTCGTATTTTTGACAATTGCATTTTCAGGTGCCATAATCTCTTGCATGAAAACACGTTAACGAATTATAGTTTTCTGTTGTTAGTATTAGAAAGCAGGTGTTGATTATGTACACTAACGAAAAGACAATTAGATTTTCAGAGACAAGTGATATTGTGGAGTTTGTAAATGCAGCTTCGAAGTGTGACTTTGATATTGATGTAAAATATAACAGATTTTATCTTGACGCAAAATCTATCCTTGGAATTATGGGAATTGGATTAAAAAATGATTGCAAAGTCTGCTTTGATGGAAAAAACAAACAGTTTCAGAATGTGCTTGACAAATTTGCAATTGCATAAGTTGATGAAATGTTACTTATTTATGTATATTCGTAAGAAAGTATTGAAGAGACAGGTATCTCGCATGTAGGTGTGAGATGCCTGTTTTCTATATGTGTGAGATTATTTTTTGTTAGTATATAGATTATTCTTTCTGAGTATATTGATAATTTCTTTGTGAGTGTACAGATAATTACGGCATATCCATAATACGTTAAATATGCTATCATATAACCTATGAGTGAGAGTGAAGGAAATAATAGAGTAAATAATAAAGAACAGAATATGGATAACAACAAAATCAAGCTTCATATTTCTGTACGTAATCTTGTGGAATTCATATTTCGCGAAGGCGATATAGACAACAGAGTGGGAAAACTTCAGAGTGCTGATGCGATGATGGAAGGAACCAGAATTCACAAGAAAATCCAGAAAAGCAATGGAGATGGTTACATGGCAGAAGTGCCGCTGTCTTTTGTTATATCAAGTGAACTTTATGATTTGACTGTGGAAGGAAGAGCAGACGGTATTTTTACAGAGGATAATCTGGTATGGGTCGATGAGATAAAGGGAATGTATCGAAAGATAGAGTTGTTTGAAGAACCGTATTATGTGCATAAGGCGCAGGCAATGTGTTATGCGTACATTTTCGCATGGCAAAATAGTCTGGACAAAATTGGTGTTCAGATGACTTATTGCAATTTGGATACAGAGGAAATAAAGCGTTTTAGAGAAGAATATAAATTTGATGATTTGGAAAAATGGTTTGTCGAATTGGTGGCTTCATATAGAAAATGGGCAGACTTTCAGTGTAGATTTAAAGAAATCAGGCAGGCATCAATAAAACAGCTTCAATTTCCATTCGAGTACAGAGAGGGACAAAAAAATCTGGTGCAGGATGTGTACAGGACAATTCTTCGCAGAAAAAATTTATTCCTACAGGCACCCACAGGTGTAGGAAAAACTATTTCAACTATTTTTCCGGCTGTAAAAGCTGTTGGAGAAGGGCTGGGAGATAGAATTTTCTACCTGACAGCAAAGACAATTACTGCATCAGTTGCAAGGGAGACTTTTTCAACTCTTATGGACTGTGGATACAGGGCAAAGATTATACAGATTACTGCCAAGGAAAAGATGTGTCTCTGCGAGGAGATGGAGTGTAATCCCATCAACTGTCCTTATGCAAAGGGGCACTATGACAGAGTAAATGATGCTGTTTTCGAAATTCTTCAGAAGGGTGATATGTTCATGAGGGAGGATTTACTTGAACATGCAAAAAAGCATCAGGTATGCCCTTTTGAAATGAGTCTTGATGTGGCAACATGGTGTGATGATATTGTATGTGATTATAATTATGTGTTTGACCCTAATGTGTATCTCAAGAGATTTTTTCAAGATGGGATAAAGGGCGACTATATATTCCTTGTTGACGAGTCTCATAACTTAGTTGAACGAAGCAGAGAAATGTACAGCGCAGCTTTATATAAAGAAGACTTCCTTATGGTTAAGAAGATTTTGAAGCCATATAGCAAATGGCTGGAGAAGCTTCTTGATAAATGTAATAAGCAGATGCTTGAATACAAGAGAGAGTGTGAGAAATATGTTGTTTATGAAAATGTAGGCAGCATGATATTTTCACTTATGAGGCTGGCTTCAGAGCTTGACGAGTTCTTGCAGAAACCTATGGAATTTCCAGGGCGAAAGGATGTAATGGATTTCTACTTTGAACTCAGGAATTTCATGAACATATATGATTTGGTGGATGAACATTATGTGATTTATACACAACAGTGTGATGATGGACGATTTATGCTGAAGCTTTTTTGCGTTGATCCATCCCTTAACCTGCAGAAGTGTCTGGATAAAGCTAATTCCACTATATTTTTTTCAGCTACACTGCTTCCAATTAATTACTATAAGAGTCTTCTTAGTACAAAGGAAGATAATTATGCTGTTTATGCCAAGAGTACCTTCGACCAGAGCCAGAGACTGCTTTTATTTGGAAGGGATGTCAGCACTAAGTACACCAGGAGAAATGATGCTGAGTATGAGAAATTTGTCAGATATATCATTAGCACTGTAAAGGGTAAGCCGGGAAATTATATGGTGTTTTTTCCGTCGTATAAGATGATGAATGATGTGCATGACAAATTTTTGCAAATCTTAGAGGACGAAAAAGCCGACGCTGATACAGACACTAATATAGAAACAATTATTCAAAAAAGCGGAATGCAGGAGAAGGAGAGAGAGGAATTCTTAGAAGCCTTTGACACAAGCGAAGTCAATAGAACTCTTGTGGCATTTTGTGTGATGGGTGGAATATTTGGCGAGGGAATAGACTTAAAAAATGACAGACTAATTGGTGCAATCGTTGTGGGAACAGGTCTGCCACAGATTAGCGATGAAAGAGAAATTCTCAAAAACTATTATGATGAACTCTCAGGAAATGGCTTTGACTATGCCTTCAGATACCCGGGAATAAACAAAGTGCTGCAGGCCGCCGGAAGAGTAATAAGAACTGCTGAGGACAGGGGCGTTATACTCTTACTGGATGAGCGGTTTTTGCAGCACGATTATGACTATCTGTACCCGAGAGAGTGGGATGATAGAATTATCTGTAATCAAAATGAAGTCAAAGAGTTAGTTAGTGACTTCTGGGAGAAGTTTTAAAAACTCCTCGGTGGATGCCGATACAGGCAGAGTAGTATTAACTGATACTACAATCTGTCGTGTTGGCATCTTTTCTTTTGTATGGACAATATATAAATCATTTGTTTCTTTAGTGATACAATAATCAGGGACAAAGGCAATGCCAAGACCGATTTTTGCAAGGTCAATAAGCAAATCGTTGCTACTTAATTCAATATCAGGAACCAGCTCTAACTGGTGCTGAAGGAACAGATTGTGAAGGAACTCACTTGTGGTACTGTTTCTGTCAAGCATCATAATAGGATGTTTGTTAAGCTCAGAAAATGGAACTTCGTGATTGAATTTGTAGTAATGTGGATTGGCTACAAAGACATCCGAAAAGTTACAGATTGTTTTTTGTTTGTAAGAATGATTCAGGTGGGAGTTAGGAAAGTTTGTTACAATTAAGTCCACCTTTCTCTGATCCAAAAGCTCAACACACTTAATCGAAGTTGCATTAGTTACCTTGATAGGAACATTTGGGAACATTTTGTGAAACCGTTTCAGAAAAGGAACTAACAGATAACGGCATATAGTGTCGCTGGCTCCAATATGAAGCTGACCAAGTCCAAGGGTTCCAGCATCAAGTAACTGACTCTCACCACGAGAAATAAGATTCATTGCCGGTTCAATATGATTTAATAATAAGTTTCCAGCAGGAGTGAGCTGAACCTTTTTGGTACTTCTAATAAAGAGAGGCTGACCAAGCTTTTTCTCAAGAGTCTTAACAGACTGGCTGACAGCAGACTGAGAGATAAAAAGCTTTTTGCTAGCCTCTGAAAAGCTGAGAGAAGTAGCAACATAGTAGAACACCTTGTATAATTCGTAATTAATATCCATATATTTCTCCTTGTGTATGTAAAATAATATATT
>CAMFPD010000143.1 GCA_945971355.1 uncultured Lachnobacterium sp. | reverse complement strand
TTAGCCTTCTCTTCATCAGATAAAGTAAATTTGATTTTTCTCTCAGCTTCCATTTTCTTCATCTTCTTGTATGTCTCAGCACCAAACTCAAATCTGGAAGCATGGTCCAAGGCCTTTTCAATTTCCTTTACCTTTGCTTTGGCCTTGTCGTCATATACAACATGTGTATCAGCAAGCTCAGGATCGTTATAGATAATTCTACCTTCATCAATAAATCCGTTACTGTCAAGCATTCCTGCAAATGTCTTTGTGAAAACGGATTTTCCTGAACCTGACTCACCTACGATAGCGATTGACTCGTTCTCATAGATATCAAGTGAAATTCCACGAATTGCAGTAAGGATTCTACCACGCACACGGAATCTTACGTTTAAGTTTTCTATCTGTAATAATACTTTCTTGTCTTCCATTACTGCACCTCTTACATATGTGTTCTTGGGTCAGAAGCATCACCGAGATTCTGTCCTACTACATACAATACAACCGAAATAATAGCCGCAATAACAACCGGGCTCCAGAACTCGAATTCCCAACCAGGTGTTACCATTGCGCTCTCTGCATCATAAATAAGACGACCAAGAGATCTGTCTGAAAGTCCAAGTCCAATGTATGAGAGGAATACCTCCATACCGATGTATGATGGAATCTCTGTAGCAAGCTGTGTAACAATTACTGATGTCATGAATGGTAAAATATTCTTCATGGCAATCTTGAATGTTGATGTACCGAGACACTTAGAAGCAAGATTATACTCACGGTCACGGATAATTATAACCTGTGTTCTGATAAAGTATGCAATTGCAATCCATCCTGTGATTGTAAATGCAAGAACCATTACCCAGAAGCTTGGGGTAAAAAGCATTACCATAACTGAAATCACAAGAAGATATGGTACGTTTGCAATAATGTTATATACCTGAATCATAAACAAATCGAATTTCTTTGAAAATCCCCAGATTGCTCCAATAATAACACCAATTGTCATATTGATTGCTGCACAAATAAATGCAAGGGAAATAGAAATTCTAGAACCATACCATACTGAATCAAATGTAGACTGTCCTGAAGCACCAGTTCCAAGGATCCAGTGAATACTGAATCCCAGCTGTTCTATTGCTTTTGCTGGATTAAGATGCTTCGCATTTGAATTCATAAGGTTCGCAAATTTATCATACTCTACAAACTGTGGATATAAGTACGACATAAGTACGATTACTCCAAGAAGTGCAAGTATGATGATATTTATCTTTTTCTTAAAAAATACACGGAATACAGACTGCCAATAAGAATATCTTGGAGCTGTAATCTTCTCAGATTCGAGGTCACTGTGCGAAACTGGTGCAAAGAGTTCCTCATCTGATAATCCAAATTCTTTTAAATCATTGTTCATGTTATCTTACCTGTCCTTTGAAGAGAATGAAATTCTTGGGTCAACAAGTGACATAAGCACGTCTCCTAAAATAAGAGATACTACTGTAAGTACTGCGTAGAATAATGTAACACCTACAATAACACCGTTATCGTACTTATTGATTGCTTCGGTGAGCAGGTTACCAGCTCCAGGAACAACGTATACACGCTCTGTGATAATAGCTCCTGTCATAGCGAAAAGTACCGCTCCTGGAATTCCCTGCACAATAGGAATAACTGCATTCTTAAAAATATGCTTTGTAAAAATCTCATTCTCTGTAAGTCCACCTGATCTGGCAAACTTAACATAATCAGAGTTCATCTGGTCAATCATGTAACGGCGAAGCCATTTCATAAGACTTCCAACTGATGGCAATGCCAGAGACACAATCGGAAGAATGTACATAAGTTTACTGTTTGATTCCAAATCAAAGGTAGTTGGAAGACCGAAAAGAGATCCACCAATTGCCTTGAACAGGAAGATATATGCAAGTGAAGGTACTGCAAGGATAAATACAATGTAAATTGTACCAAGCTTATCAACAAGCTTGTCCTTCTTTCTTGCCATAGCTATACCGATTGGAACTCCAATAACATATGAAAGTATTGTTGCAATAATACCAATTATGAAAGAAAATCCAATCTTAGAATGTGACTTCTTAATTGTATCTACGTTTGTGTAGTCATCAACATATCTAGCCTCAAACATCTTACTTGTTGTAAGAGAGTTTGCCATATATGTTGCTGAATGAAGGTCATCTGCACTAGCCTCTGTAAGTCCTGTTGGATATGTAATCTCAGACTTAACATAAGAACCCTGAGCCTTATTCATTGTTCTGAATACATCCTGCCCTTCATTTACACTGTATGAAGTTCCTAAATTTATAGTAACTATATTCTGATGAATATATGGAAATTTCGAGTCAAAATAAATAAGATACTTGTGAGTTGTTCCATTTCCCATTACAGCCGGAGAAAACTTCTCTCCACCATAAACTGGATCCTTCCAAGTAAATGTAATACCTCTATCTTCCTCTGCAATAGCTTCAACATTGTCGATGCTATCGATTTCGATAATATGAGAAAAATAATTCCATAAACGTTTTGTTATAGGTACGTTTTTATATGCGTACAACTGCTGAGTACCACCGTCTGCCACCTTTTTGGCATTCATCATTACTGCGTCAAGACGAACCACCTTGTAGCCCTGTGACTGATAGTACTTTGTATACTGTTCTACGTACTGTGCAACGATATCAGAGTCACCATCAGCTGTTCTTGCAATACCAACTGCCTTTGATCTTGTCTCTTCGTCGATTTCTCCCTCGTCGCAAAGCTCCTGTAAGTAGTCTGCATATGGCACATAATCAAGATAGCCATACTCTTCCCACTTAGAATATTTGTATGTAATTTTTGTATTGTTACTCTGATGTGTATATGTTGGATCTTTTGCAAAAATCAGGTTTCTGTCCATAACAGAATAAATAAGAACCATTACGATTCCCACAATGATTATCAATGAAAATAATCCATACACTATTCTTTTAAATAAATATTTAGCCATAGTCGTTCACTCATTAAAATGGGCAAGAGAATGGACGAGCCATTCTCTTGCTCTTAATCATTAGATATTTTTATTTTTATGAAATATTAGAATATTCCAAGACTCTTTGTTACATATCCAGCATAATCTGGAAGGAATGTATCAAGGTATGTCTGTGGATCACCGTAGTCTGGGCCCCATCCTGAAACATCGAATAAGTCGTAGTTGTTCTCGTATCCCCAGCTTGTGAAGTATCCTGTGTAATACCATGTTGTGTTGTCGTTACAATCAATGAGGTTAACCTGTACAAGTCCCTCAAGGCCTTCCTCAAGTGACTGCTTGTATACATTAGCTCTGTTTGTGAAAATCTCATCAGCTGATGGATATGGAAGATCAAGCTGGATTGGGTTCTCAGCTGTAATCTCAAGTCCCTCTGCCTTAAGCTCATCGATAGCGATAGCCATCTCTTCACGAGCGTTATCTACATTGTACCATCCGTCAAATCCGTCTGACTGCTGATCGTTTGTTGAATTCTTATCATATACTGTAACCTTAACTCCGTCAGCATCAATCTGAGCCTGCATAATCTCACCGTAGTTTGTTCCTGCTGGGAATGTTACAGCCTCTCCATTGATATCAACTGTTACATCCTTTGATAAGAATACAAAGTTTCCTGGTGTGTATGAGTTACGGAGTGCGTTGTACTTAAGGTCCTCACCGTACATAACTGCATTGTACTGTCCTCTATCGAATGACATTGCAAGTGCTCTACGGAAGTGAACGTTCTGTACTGCCTGGTTTGTTCTAGCCTTATCTTCATCTGTCTCCTCTGAAACAGCTGCTGAGCTGTCGTTGAAGTTGAAGAATGCATTTCTGTTAAGGTTTACAAATGATGTGAATGATGTAGCATCAGTTGCCGAAACATATGCATACTTATCGAAGTTTCCATCATTCTTAGCTAACTCTAAAGCAGAAGTAGTAAGAGATGTTCCATCGATTGTTCCAGCAAGTGCATCGTTGTATCTCTTTGTAGCATCTGAACCATCATCAAATACCCAAGTAATCTTCTTGTTCTGTACGTTTGCTGCATTCCAGTATGACTCATTAGCCTCAAACACGATTGAGTTCTTCTCTGTTGCACTAGTTACAATATATGGTCCGCAGTATGCGATAGAGTTTGGATCTTTTCCGTATGTATAATCAGAAGCTGATGAATCAAACTCAACACCGAACTTACCACCCTGTGACTCATAGTATGTTCTGCTCATTGGAGCAAATACACCATATCCGAGCATTGTAAGGAAGTAAGATGTAGGCTGCTCAAGTGTGTACTCTAATGTGTAATCATCAACTGCCTTTACACCAACCTCTGAGAAATCACTTGTCTCACCTGTGATGTACTCGTTAGCTCCTACAATAACACCCTGAACAAGGTACTCAAGGCCTGCCTGGCAGTCCATCATGTGCTGCATACCAGCTACGAAATCGTCAGCTACAACATCTGCAACTTCACGTCCCTGAGAATCTACCCAAGTAACACCCTGACGGATGTGGAATGTATATGTAAGTCCGTCATCAGAAACCTCATAAGACTCTGCAAGTGCTGGCTGGAGCTCACCTTCCTCATCGTACTCCATAAGTCCATCATATGTGTTGATGATAGCTTCTGAATCATTTGCAAGGGATGTATTGAGCTGATCCCATGTTACAGGATCACTTACATAAGTAAGTGCATATGTATCCTTAAGAGTGTATCCCTTGTCTGCAAGGTATCCCTTAACCCAATCAATGTATGTTCCTGTTCCCTTAAGTTCTTTATATTTAGCCTTGATTTCTTCTCTGTCTTCTGATGTGATGAAATCCTCTGAATCTACAACTAATACATTGTGATATCTCTCATAGTCGTTGCCCCATAATACGTTTGGAGCTGTGTAAGGTACAACACGGCTGATAGCATATCCGCCACCCTTTGTCTGTGTTGGTACTGTAACTGCTGACTCCATAAGCTTTGCCTCTGCAATAGCCTCGAGAGCATATCTCTCATCTACATCATCACAAGCAAGTGCTGTCTGGTAAGCTGAGTAGAAATCTCCAAGCTGTGCCTCATAAATTGCTGCTGATGTTGCATCATAATCAGCTGGCATAGAAATCTCACTCTCAGCTGATTCGTCTGTTGTTGCTGCAGCAGACTCTGTTCCGCTCTGCTCAACAACGTCGTCGTTTGCGCTCTTATTTCCACATGCTACTAAGCTTGAGCACATAGAAAGAACTAACATAGCGCTAACTAATTTCTTCTTCATAATAATTTCCTCCTATAGAAATATATCTTTAACAGTTTAATCTGCTAAATTCTTGTATAAAGCAAAAAAGTCCAATGGCACCTTTGCCATTGCACTCCCTATTAAAAAACAATTGTATGTGTGACACGTACAATTCTTTTACTATTATACACGCTAAATTTCATTTGTCAACAAAACTTTCATAGGGTATAATTACGCATATTTATCCATTTTTCCCATCATTTAGTTGACATTTTTTAATATTTATTCATTATTGATGTTTTTTATACACATTTATGTGACTATTGAACCATGCATAAATATTTAAAGTTTTTTCATAATAATAACAAATTTTTTTAAGTTTTCTCCTTGATGCTTTCTTTTCTATATACTATTTGCAACTCTCTCATATCTGTTATAAAATATGATATAAATTTTCGGATATGAATTACATATTTAAGCTTCGCACTTGATACTATTGTATGTTAAGGACTGCAATGCAGAATTGCATTTAGTGTGGTCGGTGCTTTCTTGTAGCCGCAGCAGTTTTGCCGTGCATTACACTGTTCATATATGACGCACAATATACATAATCTATCAACACATAGCTATACGCGCCTTTGATGAAATCTGGTCATAAAGCCAAGATTTGCCGACGCCACCTTTTACCTTCTCCGATAGAAGGGTGTTCTTCAAACGTTTGACAATGGCGCCCCAGTGTTCGTCCACTAAGCTACAACATTTCAGGTTCATCCGTGCCTGACTTAGTGCGCGTA
>CAMFPD010000142.1 GCA_945971355.1 uncultured Lachnobacterium sp. | reverse complement strand
ATCGATACCAATTTAATGCTGACCAGAGAAAAAACAAGATATCTATTTGCCGTGAGGCAGCAGACCCGTCTATGATTTGTTTTCAGGGAAGGTATTATATCTTTGCTTCAATGACTCTTGGGGTGTGGGTGTCAGATGATTTGGTAAACTGGGAAAATCATAAGCTGCCATCAGAACTACCTCTGTATGATTATGCTCCAGATGTGAGAGTTTTGGGAGAGTATGTGTATTTTTGCGCTTCGAAACGAGGAGAAAACTGCGATAGGTATCGAACAAAGGACATCTTAAATGGTCCATACGAAAAAATAGAAGGAACCTTTGACTATTGGGATCCTAATCTATTTGTGGATGATGATGGTCGTGTATATTTCTATTGGGGGTGTTCCAATGAGACTCCAATGTGGGGAGTGGAATTAAATCCAGAAACCATGGAACCAATTGGTGAGAGAAGAGAGCTAATCTTTGGACATCCAGAGAAATATGGATACGAGAGAATCGGAGAAAACAATTCGAAATTACCAAAATCAGAAGAGGAGATTGAGGCTGCATTTCAGTATTTTGTAAGTACTCAGAGTACACCAATAGAACAGATTCCACCCCAATATATACCCCTCATTAAAGGAATGTTCACTGACAAACCATATATAGAAGGGGCATGGATGGATAAACATCAGGGTAAATATTATCTCCAATATGCATTTGCTGGAACACAGTACAATACATATGGTGATGGAGTTTACGTATCGGATTCTCCACTTGGACCATTTACATTGGCAAAAAATAATCCATATTCATACCACCCAGGAGGCTTTATGCCTGGAGCAGGACATGGCTCAACTATGGAGGACTTAAAAGGTAATCTATGGCATGCAGCCACTATGCGTATCAGTGTTAATCATGATTTTGAGCGCAGAGTTGGAATCTGGAAAGCTGCATATGATGCAGATGGTGAGTTGTGCTGCAATCAGCGCTATGGAGATTGGCCAATAGCGGTAACAGAGGATAATGAAAATGATATCTGGACAAATCCAGAGTGGATGTTATTGTCATACGGCAAAAAGGTAACTGCCTCTTCTTTTATAAAGGGAAAAGAGCCAGAATTTATTTGTAATGAAAATGCACAGAACTGGTGGCAGGCCGCTACTAATAAAGCTGATGAATGGATTATGTTGGATTTAGGAAAAGAGATGGATGTACACGGAATTCAGATTAATTTTGCAGATGATGAAATTGTAATTCCAGTTCCGGGAGAGATTCGTGGTACCACACAGGCCAGATACATAGAGGAAGCAGAGCTTACTACACAGTACTATCTGGAAGGTTCTTTGGATGGTGAGAGTTTCTTTGTGTTAGAGGATAAGTCGGATGTGTCAACGGACTTAAGCCATGATTTCCTGGTATGGGAGGACGGAATACAGGTTAGATTTATCCGATTGTCCAAAATGAAGGTTCCGTACGAACAAAATCCATGTATCAGTGGTATACGTGTGTTTGGCAATTGTGAGGGAGTAATGCCTTCACAGGCAAAGTACAAGATTGAAAGAACCTCTGACATTGATATGGAAGTGCAGATTACTTCTAAAGAGAAGAACAATGTAGAGTCTAATGTAGGATACAACATTCTCTGGGGAAATGATGAGGACAAGCTATATCACAGTTTCCTTACTTATGAAGAAAAACAGCGTATTGGCGCTTTGGTTGAGGGGCAGTCCTATTATGTACGTGTGGATACCTTTAATGAGTGTGGAATTACAGAAGGAATAGTTCAGTTTGTAAGATAGAAAAGGAGTGTCGGCATGGCAATCAAAGCGATACAGCAGATTATGCTTGGTACAGTTACAGGAACAGAAGAAAAGACAAAAGATACCTTGAGGATTATAAAGGAAGCCGGATATGATGGAATAGAGTTAAATAGCTTTATGGTGAATCCAACACCATTTCTGGTTCGTATGCTGACCAAAGCGGCAGGAATGCCTACAGGTAAAGGCGGTAATCTGGATTGGAGTCGTCTGACAAAGGAAGCAAATCTTAAGGTTGTGAGTCTACACAAGGACTTGGGAAGTATTCAAAGGGATATTAAAGAAGTTGTAGCAGAAGCGAGAAAATTTGAAACCTCAGATATAGTAATTACTGGAATGTACAGGTTCGATTATCGTGATAAAGCTTTAGTAGATGATTTGTGCAGACAGTTAAATGAAGCAGGAAGAAAACTGAAAGAGGAAGGAATCACATTTCTTTACCACAATCATAATTATGAATTTCAGAAAGTGGATGGTAAGCAGACTGCTTATGATTATATTATTGAAAACACAGATCCAGAATATGTTTCATTTGAGCTTGATTCCTATTGGCCTACAGAAGCTGGTGTATGTGCATTAGAGCTTATGAAAAAGCTGGATAGACGTATGAAGCTTTATCACATCAATGACCGTGGAACAAAGTTGGAAAAAGCTATGATGACCCCTATTTTAAAGTCTGATAGCTGTGAGCTTGGATATGGCAATATGAATCTGGAGGCATTGTGTGAACAGGCTTTGGCTGTCAATGTTGAGGCTATCGTATTGGAGAGCCACAAGAACTGGGTAGAGAAATCACCAGTGAAGTCACTTCAGTTATCTTCGAAATTTATGAATGAACATGTGAGGTAACCATTTATATAAGGTGTTGCCGAGAGCTGTAAGTAAAGGAGCAAGAATATGCGGGCAATAAATTTGAAAACAGAGCATATGAGAAATCCTATAGGAATAGATGTGAAGAAACAATGTCTGACCTGGAACTGTTTAGAAGGAAAAGAACAGAGCGCATATGAAATCCAGATTATGGAAGATGGCAATGTGGTATGGAACAGTGGAAAAACTAATTCCAGCCAAATGTATGTGATTTATGATGGAACAGTAAAAAGTCGTCAGAGATATGCATGGAAGCTTCGCCTATGGGATGAGAATGATCAGGTTGGAGAATGGAGTAAAGAGGCCTATTTTGAAACTGGAATCTTAGAAAAAAGAGAATGGAAAGCAAAATGGATTAATCCGGAGTTGACCTGTGATCCTGAGATACATAAACCTGCCAGCTATTTAAAAACCACCTTTGTTATGGATTCACAGACCTTGAAAAAAACAAGAGAGAATGGTTCTGGCAGATTATATGCCACTGCACATGGTTTGTATGAAGCGTGGATAAATGGAAGAAGAGTAGGTGATTTTGTATTAGCTCCAGGAAGCTACAATTATGATAAGAGACTTGGATATCAGACCTATGATGTGACAGAGTTGCTATGCGAAGGAGAAAACGTAGTCCAGGTGATTCTTGGAGATGGATGGTATCGCAGTGTGTCTGGTGTGGATGGAGACAGAAACCTGTTTGGAACAGATGTTGCGCTATTATTTCAGTTGGAAGCAGATAGAGAAATAATCTGTATTTCTGATGAAAAATGGGAAGCTTCTCAAGAAGGTCCGATTCGAGAAAATGATATGCAGCAGGGAGAAGTGGTTGATGGAAGAATTCGAGAAATAACAGACTATCATGAGGTGAAAATCGAGGATTTTTCATATGATTCGCTTATTTGCTCCAATTGTGTACCAATTTGTGAGATGGAGAGGTTCGAAGGTAAGATTTTTAATACTCCAAACGGAGAAACTGTAATTGATTTTGGACAGAATCTTGCGGGATATGTTGAGTTTTCTGTTGATGCAAAAGAAGGAGAGATTATAGAACTCACCCATGGTGAAACCTTGGATGAAAATGGTAATTTTACTCAGGAGAATTTTCAGGACAGAAAACGTCATAAGGAAGGTGGAACCAAGCAGAGGATAATCTATACATGTACTGAGGGTGAGAATAAATATAAAACCAAATTTTCTATCTGGGGATTTCGTTATGCGAAGGTTGATACCACAATCGATTTAAGTACAGCATCATTTACTGCAATAGCTGTTTATTCAAAGATGGATCAATTGACGGAATTTTCGTGCGGCAATGAGATGGTCAATAAGTTAGTCCGAAATAGTATCTGGAGTCAGAAGTCTAATTTTTGTGATGTTCCAACGGACTGCCCGACCAGAGAACGTGCTGCATGGACTGGAGATATGGGAGTGTTTGTTCATACAGGTATTTATCTGATGGATGCGTACCCTGTTATTCGCAAATGGTTAGGAGAATGTCGAATTGCCCAGCATAAGGATGGAAAGGTGGCAAACATTGCGCCAAGGAACAATCAGCCAAGCTTTTTCTCTGGGTTATTGGCAGGTTCTGTTGGCTGGGGAGATGCCTGCATTATCGTGCCATATACCTTGTATCAGCGAAATGGTGATATCAGAATTCTCGAAGAAAACTATGAGATGATGAAGAAATGGTATGGATTTTTGGAAGACCGTGCAAAGAAGGCGCCAGCAAATCCTATAAAGAGATTTAAGAGAAATCCATATCGCAGGTATACCATTGAAACTGGTATCGACTATGGTGAATGGTGTGAGCCTGATGTGGAAAGTACTTCAGCAATGCGAACACCGCAGGGAAAGGTCGCAACCGCATTTCTTGCTCGCTCAGGACAGATGATGACAGAGATTTCTACGATTCTTGGATACAAGGAAGATGCAGCGCACTATAAAAAGACAGCAGATATGGCAAAAAAAGCATGGCGATTTATAGCCACTTATGATGGAAGAATCAAGTCTGACAGACAGGCTGATTATGTGCGAGCACTTGCTTTTGAACTGTTAGATGGAGAAGAGGCAAAACAGGCTGCTTCCGATTTAAATGATTTGGTAATTGCATGCGATTATCATCTCAATACAGGCTTTCTATCAACCCCGAATCTGACTCGTGTGCTTTGTGATTATGGATATGAGGAAACAGCTTACAGACTGTTACTACAGGATACCAGACCAAGCTGGTTGTATGAGGTAAAACAGGGAGCAACCACCATTTGGGAGACCTGGGATGGAATCAACGAGAAGGGTGAGGTAAGGGAGTCATTGAATCACTATTCTTATGGAGCAATCTGTGGATGGCTTATGGATGGAGTTTGTGGTATTCAGGTATCTGGCGGACAGATACGGATTTGTCCTCATCCAAACAAAGAATTAGGTTATGCAAATGCTATGTACCATTCACCATATGGTGCGATTTCAAGTGGTTGGAAATATGAGGGTGATAAGATTGTCTATGAGATAGGGATTCCGGCTAACACAAAAGCTGAGGTTATTTTGCCAGATGGAAGAAGGATGTTGCTGGCTGCCGGAAGTTATCGCTTGTAATATGGCAGATATATTTTTATTGGAGTAACTATTAGAGAAAAGGAGAAGAAATGGATTTTTCAAGTGTAAAAGGCAAAGTGGCTATTGTAACAGGTGCAAGCCGAGGAATTGGGGAAGCAATTGCAAAGATTTATGGAGAGAATGGCATGAAAGTAGTCTGTGCGGCAAGAAGTATCGAGCAGGGACAGGCAGTAGCAGATGAAATCTGTGCAAAAGGTGGAGATGCAATCTTTATTCAAACTGATTGCAGTGATAGTGAGCAGATTAAAAATCTGATTGAAAAGACGGTAGAGCATTATGGAAGACTAGATGGAATAGTAAGTAATGCAGGAATCGGTCAGGGGGGAAATCCTCTCCATGAATATGAAATGGAGGATTTTGACAAGATTTTTGCCTTAAACAGTAAAGGTGTTTTTGCTGGTATGAAATACGGAGCAGAAGCAATATTTAAATCTCATAGTACAGGTGGATTCTTAATCAATGTAGCTTCTATAGCAGGAATTATGCCACAGCGCGGGCAAGCACTCTATACCGCAACAAAGCATGGTGTGGTAGGAATGACAAAGTCAGCAGCGCTTGATTATGCACCTTATGGAATAACAGTAAATGCAATCTGTCCAGGTTATACAAGAACCTCCATTTTTGGAAATGCACCAGAGCAGGCGCTGGCATTATTCGAAAAAGACTGTCCGGCAGGTCGTATGGGAAACCCGGAAGAATGTGCATATTTAGCACTGTTCCTTGCCAGTGATATGGCACGTTATATTACAGGAGCGGCTATTCCTGTGGA
>CAMFPD010000141.1 GCA_945971355.1 uncultured Lachnobacterium sp. | reverse complement strand
TTTCTGAGAAGATGTATATATAGTTTTGCGTGTATAGATTACGTATATAGGGTGCTATATGGGAACAAGGGGGAGCACAACGGAGCGGCTCAAGCCGAGAGTATGCCCCTATCCGCATAACTCAAAAATTGCAGGTGACAATGCTGTACCGAAATAAGTGTGAAGTTTGAATTATTAATTGTATGCAATTTGATTCTTGATTATAATTTAAATTGAACCAGAATTCGACAGTTGTATTATTGGGTGGAATTGTTCAAATAGTTACGGGATAGGAGAATAATATGAAGCAGAAGGGAAAGAAAGGAAACTTTATGGAAAAGGTAGCAGAGTTTATTGTAGATAAGAGAAATCTGTTTTTCTTAATCTATATCTTTGCAACAATTTTTTGTTTTTTTTCCATGAATTGGACAAAGGTTGAAAATGATGTAACCAAGTATCTTTCTGAAGAGACGGAAACCAGACAGGGTCTGGAAACCATGAATGCTAATTTTGTGACAACTGCTGATGCAAGAATTATGGTTTCAAATATTACATACGAGGATGCGAAGGTATTGTATGATCAAATCTCTGAAGTTAATGGAATCAGTATGATTACTTTTAATAATACAGAGGAGCACTATAAGGATGCAAATGCATTGTATGAAATTACCTTTGGTGCTGGTCCACTAGAGGCATCCTCTATGAAGGCTTTGGATAAAATCAAAGAAATCTTAAAAGATTATGATACGGCTTATGATACAGCTGTAGGCTATGATGAAAATGCTGAGTTGCAGAATCAGATGGGAATGATTTTAGTTGTGGCAGTAATCATTATTATTTTTGCATTAGTTCTGACATCTACTGCATATATGGAAGTTCCAGTACTGCTTTTGACCTTTGGTATGGCTGCGCTATTAAATATGGGAACGAATTTCATTCTGGGTAAAATTAGCTTTATTTCTGACTCAATTGCAGTGGTGCTGCAGCTGGCATTGGCCATTGACTATGCTATTATTTTGGCTCACAGATATTCTGCGGAGCATGAAATTATGCCAACAAGAGAGGCTGCTATCACGGCTTTGGCTAAAGCGATACCAGAAATAGCAGCATCATCTTTAACTACCATTAGTGGTTTGGCGGCTTTGGGATTTATGGAGTTTGGCATAGGTTTGGATATGGCAATTGTATTGATTAAATCAATCCTGTTAAGTCTTTTGTCGGTATTTACTCTGATGCCGGGACTTCTTGTTTTGTTTACACCATTGATTGACAGGACAAAGCATAAAAAGTTGATTCCGAATGTATCTATAATAGGTCGTTTTGCGGTAAAAACCAGAAAAATAATACCTCCTGTATTTCTGATTGCAATTATAGGTGCATTTTTCTTATCTAATGCTTGTCCATTCTGCTATTCATATACAGATTTGGTAACTTCAAATATGAGTGAAAAACAGGAAGCTTATCAAAAAATAAAGGGTGTTTTTGGAACCAGCAATATGGTAGCAGTAATGGTTCCAACTGGAAATTATGAGGCAGAAGCTGAGATTTTGGCTAAATTGGAAGAGTGTGACGAAGTAAAATCTACTATGGGACTTGCAAACACGGAGCTCATGGATGGATATACAATTACAGAAGCTGTTACACCAAGGGAATTTTCGGAAATGATTGGTTTGGATTATGAGGTTACAGAGATGCTGTACAGTGCTTATGTAATGGCAGATGGGCAGTACGGACAGCTGCTTAACTTAGAGACTTTGGAGATTCCTTTATTTGATATGTTTTGCTCTTTAAAGGATACTATTGATGAAAGTGGTATTGTACTGGAAGGCGAAATGGCTGAAATGGTAGAAATGCTTGACATGTTGGATATGGCAAAAGAGCAGCTGCAGACCGAAGAGTACAGCCGTATGGTTGTGTATTTAACGCTTCCGGAAGAAGGTGAGGAAACATATGCCTTTCTGGACAAAATACATGAAATTGCAGATAAGTATTATACAGAACCGGTTTATGTTATAGGTAACTCAAGTAGTTCAAGAGACTTGTCGGCATCCTTTGCAAAAGATAATCTGATTATAACTATTTTGTCAATTGTGTTTGTTATAGCAGTATTGTTGTTTACTTTCCAGTCAGCCGGTTTGCCGGTTTTGTTGATTATTGTTATTCAGGGTAGTATTTGGATTAACTTTGCAGTGCCAACCATTACTGAGACACCATTGTACTTTTTGGGTTATTTGACAGTGAATGCGATTCAGATGGGGTCTAATATTGACTATGCGATTGTTATTTCCAGTCATTACAGGGAGCAGAAGAAAAAGCTGCCACCTATTGAGGCAATAGTTGTAGCTATAAACAATGCATTTCCAACGATTATTACATCAGGTACTATTCTCGCATCGTCAGGATTTCTGCTTACTATTATCTCGACACAGCCGGTTATCTCTATCTTAGGTGGCTGTATTGGTCGTGGTACAGTGATTTCTATGGTGCTTGTTTTGTTTGTATTGCCAGGTATTTTAGTGCTGGGAGATAAAATTATCGAGAGAACAAGCTTTGAAATGAAAGGCATTGATATAGGTGAAAGAGAAGAGACCGGAACAATGCTTGTGAAAGGTCATGTCAGGGGATATGTTTCTGGTGTTATTGATGCAGAGGTGGATGGTGTTCTCCACGGAAGAGTACATGCAGCCATTGCTACAGGCGGAATAGTCGATGTAAAAGAGGAAGATCCGGATGCAGTGGAAAAAGCAAAAGAGATGATTTACAAGGATATTCCAGAGCAGAATCTGGAAGGAGGTGATGACGATGAAGAATAATAGGTGTAATAAAACACTGGGTGTTGTTACATTGGTTTGTTGTTTGTTGTTATCCATGTTTCCGATAACTGTATTTGCAAATCCTGACTCGGAAAGTATGGTGCAGGAAGTGCCGGAGGATGAGATTATTCTATCTACTCCAGAGGATGTGTGCACCTTGGCAGAGAACTGCCGTGTGAGCTCATGGAGTGTAGGAAAAACAGTTGTACTGAAAAATGATATAGATATGTCTGAAACTGATTTCCAGGGCATACCTACCTTTGGTGGAGTTTTTCTAGGACTTGGAAATAAGATTAGTGGAATCAGTTTTATAAAGGATGGTTCAGTGGTAGGGTTTTTCCGCTATGTACAGAAAAGCGCATTGGTAAACGGACTGGAAATAGAAGGTGTTGTTCAGCCTGAAGGAAGTAAATCTGTGGTAGGTGGAATTGCAGGTAATAATGAGGGAACTATTAGTTTTTGTACGGTTGATGGAATTATTTCCGGATATGAGAAGATTGGTGGAATTGCTGGTGTCAATGAATCCGGAGGTATCGTACTAAACTGTTTTGCAACAGGTGTGATTTATGGTAATCATTTTGTGGGTGGCATTGTGGGTGAAAACCATGGTGTGATACGTAATTGTACCAATCAGGCAGAAATTAACACCCAATCTGTACAGAATTCCGTAAATGTGGAAGATATTACAATTGACAGTATGCTAAATACAGAAAGTGCAGATACCACGACGGATATCGGAGGTATTGCAGGTATTAGCAGTGGTGTTATTCGAGACTGTACAAATTCCGGAGCGATTGGGTATCAAAGGATGGGGGACAATATTGGCGGCATTGCAGGTACTCAAAATGGTTATATTTTGGATTGTGTAAACAAGGCAGATATACAGGGCCGTAAAGAGGTTGGAGGTATTGTTGGGCATATGGAACCCAACATAGTATTAAACTTCACAGAGGACAGTTTACAGGTGCTTTCTGATCAAATGGATTCTTTGGCTTCTTCTATAAATGGTTTAAAGGGAAGTATTGAAGATTCCGGTGAGGATATAAATAATCAGATAGAGGCATTGGGAGGAAATGCGGAGAATGTCCAGAATGCAATAGATACATTGCAGGATTCTCTGACTGTTGACAGTGGAACAATAGAATCAAACCTTGGTGAATTAGATGTAGAATCGGGCAATATAGAAGAAACGATTGACAGTATAGAGGCTGGTGAAGTAGAGACTGGATTGGATAAAGACAGAATTATTGCTGCTACGAATGATTTAGGAGATTCTTTAAACAGTGTGTACGAAGAGAGTAACAATATTAAGCAATCAGCAGAGACAGCGGTAAAGGATATTTCTAACCAGATGGGAAATCTGTCATCACAGTTAGAAGGGATACAGTCTACTGTGAATGACTTAGAAGAGGGTATCAACATGGAGCTTAAGGATATTTCCGATGAAGATACAGATGAGGATACCATTGGAAAAATTTCTAACTGCACCAATGAGGGCGCTGTTTCAGGTGATATGAATATTGGTGGAATCGCGGGTGTTATGGCTGAGGAAAATGACTTTGACGAGTCTGGCGATGCATCTGTCTATGGAGATATGTCCTTAAATGTATCAGGTGAAGCACGTGCGGTAATTCGTGACTGTATCAATACAGGAACAATTTCGGCAAATAAGTTATATGCAGGAGGGATAGCAGGATGCATGATGCTTGGGGCAGTATTGGAATCTGTCAACATAGGAAGTATGGATGCTTTAAGTGCAGATTATGTAGGCGGAATTGCCGGTAGTAGTGATGCTACTATTCGTGAATGCAGCAGCAAAAGCATTCTTGCAGGAGATAGTTATGTAGGTGGAATTGCTGGACAGGGTAAGGACGTAACTGGTTGTTACGCATTTGTGAGAATAGATGCATATACAGAAAAAGCTGGTGCAATTTTAGGATATACAAGAGAGCTGCCTGATGGCGATGAGGATACCATTTATGGAAATTATTATTACATAAGTGGTGAGAATGTAGGAGGTATAGATGGTATAAGCTATACTGGTGCTACAGACGAAATGGATTTAGCAGGTTTTTTGCAGATGGAGAATCTGGATGCTGCTTTTAAAACAGTCAATATTTGTTTTAAAGCAGAGGGGCAGGATGATATTATACTTACAGTGAATGTTGGTGAATCCTTAAGTATTGACGAGCTTCCTACCCTTGTGGTGGAAGATGACAGTGAATATGATTGGAAATATATTCCGAATGTCACATCAGAAAAATTGGCAATGGGTGAGACTGCAACAGTGAAGTATGTATCAGAAGAACTGCTGACTAATATTTTATTTGATCAAACCTATAAAGCAGTATATGAATTGAAGAATACTGTTATTAGGACGGCAGAGTGCAATGACAACGATCTGGCA
Source organism: uncultured Lachnobacterium sp. (assembly GCA_945971355.1). Classification (GTDB taxonomy): domain Bacteria; phylum Bacillota; class Clostridia; order Lachnospirales; family Lachnospiraceae; genus Roseburia. The sequence continues at coordinate 852 of CAMFPD010000141.1, read as the reverse complement.
TTTGTTCTGGCAGAAGGATGTTTTGAGAAAAACGACACATTGAAAATGGTGGATGAACTTTCAAATCAAGCGTCAATTAATGAGAAAGACTTTTGGGTAAACTGGAATATCCATATTTCAAATCAGGGAGTAAGAAAGCTTCATTATTTGATCCCAGAGGAAGTAAATACATCTGCTTTGGAGCTATATGTAAAAGATGCATCTGGAAACTGGGCAGAACGAGAGTTTATAGTAGATGGCTCTTATATGATATTTGACTTTACAGATGGAGAAATCGGATTTGCACTGGTGGAAGGAGCCGATAACAATTTGGAGCCTGTGATTTTAATTGCGGCAGGGTTTATGGTTATTGTATTGGGTATTATCTTACTCAGAAAAAGTAGGAAGTAAATTTCTATTTACTTTATTTCAATCTTGAGGGTGGTTCTTTCGAGGGCTGCCCTCGTGGTATTGCATAACAAAAAATAAAGACATATGTTTCCTTGAAAAAAATTACAAGTTTGTTCCGCGTGTCCATTACGGATAGTTGGCTGAGAAATGTGTATTTATTTATTCTTTGAGCCGCGGAACTGTTGTAATTTTGTTTCTCGGGAATATATGTCTTTATTTTTTGCGTACGATTACGTAGGGCAGCCAGCAAGGGAACCGAACAAGCCTTGAAATAAACTGGGGTAATAGATTGGGCTGCCCTTGCAACTCTAAATTAAAGCCAGGCATATACATTTATGAGAAACAATTTTTCAACAGTGCCCTGGCTCATAGTCTGATTATTTCGCTTATCTCAGCCAACTATCCGCGAAAGAACCAGGGCACAAACTTGAAAAATTTTTCGAATAAATATATATGCTTGGC
>CAMFPD010000140.1 GCA_945971355.1 uncultured Lachnobacterium sp. | reverse complement strand
ATTTTCAACCTCTATAAATCCATCTGTGCCTTTTTCTGCAATGATATCCTTAAGAAGCTTGCCCTCTGATTTTTGTATCAGAAGATCAGCATCAACAAACTGATATCCAAGCACCTTTGCCAGAATAACACCGACTGTGCTCTTACCCACCCCCGGCATTCCGATTAAGACAATATTATTCTTCTTCATATTTTACTCTGCTTCTGTATTCTCAACAGACTCTGTATCTGACTCAGTTGTCTGTGTGAAATAATTCTTAAACTCAATTGCTGAAAGAACCTTCTCGTCAACAGTCCAGCCGTCAGCCTCCTGCCAGCCTTCAAGAACCGAATCATAAAGCTCATCCTTGCGTGTCTTTATAATAGATTCACGGTTTGCTTCAGTTGCTTCCTCATCAGTTTCACTGTCAAGTCTCACTATGTACAAATCTGTATCTGTCTCTATAAGTGCAGATGTCTCACCCTCTTTAAGCGAATCAAGAGCCTCTTTAACTGCTGCATCTAATTTATCGTCATCTGCATCGTATGTGCCATTTGTAATACCATCTGAATATCCCAAAGCTTCACATACTTTCTCAAGAGTATCCCCGTTATCAACAGCCTCCTCTATAGACTTTGCAACATCCTTTAATTGCTCCTTCTCCTCATCAGTGAATTCCACTGTTGAGGATGTCTCTGGGTCTGTATAACCGTCAATAGCTATATCGAACATTGTGTATGCTCTCATATTTGCTTCCTCGTCAGAAACCTCTGTATCAGCATCTGCTTCGATTGCTTCTTCCATTTTGCTCTGAATTGTGTAAAGTGCCAGCACTTCCTCGACGATTTCCTGGGTTGCCCCAATTTCCTCAAGAGCCTCTTTTGAGTTTACCTCCATAAAGCTCTGCGCAGCTTCTGATATTTTAGCCTCGTCTTCTGCTGTAAGCTCTACATTGTAGTCTGCCATATGTGCCTTAAGTGTATACATTTCGTGAACACTCTCAACTACCTGCTGCTTAACATTTTCCTGCATTGTTGTTCCATTACCATAGAGATCCTGCTGCCAAACGCCCTCTCCAAAGTACATTGAATACATATCATCTGAAACAGCCTGCTGGTAACGGCAAATGAAATTAACTACTCCAAGAGAGATTTCCTGCTCACCAAGTGTTGCCACTGTCTCGTTTTTATTTATACCACATCCTGTAATAAGTGATGCTGTCATAATTCCAGCTAACAAAATTGCTGTCAATCTTTTGAACTTCATATTTCCTCCTTGCGCAAAACACCGCTCGATAAATTATATTACTTTTTCATGCAACTAGCAAGTTTTTTCTGTTTCATCCACAAGCAAAGATTCCATCCCACTTAGTATTTCTTGCAGTGTTTCCAGAATATCTCTGTTTTTCTCCCTTGAATTTCCACCTAATTTATATACAAAATACGGATTCTCCGCATCCATTGTAAATTGCATAAATGGTGCAAATTTCTCCACCAATTTAGGGATTGCCAGTGGATCAATCTCAGCCTTCTCATACATTACAAGCTTTAGCTCACTTCCCTTTTGAGTTATATCCTTCACAAAAAGACTATGAGCTCTGCATTTGAGTCTCGCAATGAGAAGAAGGTTTTGAACTGACTTAGGAGGATCTCCAAAACGATCAATTAATTCTTCAAGCATCTCATCTGCCTCATCAGCATTTTCAATTCCGGCAATCCTCTTGTATATATCCAGCTTTTGAAACTCATTAGCGATATAAGAAGGAGGAATAAATGCATCAATTCCAATATCAATTGAAGTATCAAATCTCTCCAGAGTCTTTGTCTCACCCTTCACATCTTTAACTGCCTCATGAAGCATTTTACAGTACAAATCATATCCAACAGCAGCCATATGACCACTCTGTTCAGCTCCAAGCAGATTTCCAGCACCTCTGATTTCCAAATCTCTCATAGCAATTTTAAAACCACTTCCGAGATCTGAATATTCCTTGATTGCAGCAAGTCGTTTTTCGGCAATCTCCTTTAGCATTTTGTTTCTTCTGTACATTAAAAATGCATATGCTGTTCTGTTGGAACGGCCAACTCTTCCTCTCAGCTGATAAAGCTGTGACAGCCCCATATTATCAGCATCCTGGATAATCATAGTATTTACATTTGATATATCAAGTCCTGTCTCAATAATGGTTGTTGATACCAGCACATCAATATCACCATTTATGAAATCATACATGATTCGCTCCAGCTCAGTCTCTCTCATCTGTCCGTGCGCGAAAGCCACATTGGCATCTGGAACTAGCTGCTGTATTCTGGTAGTTACCTCATCTATATCTCTTACCTTATTGTATACATAGTACACCTGTCCATCTCTGGCAAGTTCTCTATTAATTGCTTCCCTCACAAGCTCATCATTGTACTCCATCACATAAGTCTGAATTGGTACTCTGTCCATTGGTGGTTCCTCAAGAACACTCATATCCCTGATTCCAATAAGACTCATGTGCAGAGTTCTAGGAATCGGTGTTGCAGTAAGTGTGAGCACATCTACATTATTTTTAAGCTGTTTTATCTTCTCCTTGTGAGTCACTCCAAATCGCTGTTCCTCGTCAATAATCAGGAGTCCCAAATCCTTAAACTGCACATCCTTTGATAATACTCTGTGAGTTCCAACTATTATATCAACCTGACCTTTTTTCAGATTCTCCACTGTTTTTTTCTGCTCTGCACTGCTTCTAAAACGACATAAAAGGTCAACCTTCACAGGAAAATCTTTCATTCTCTGGGAAAAAGTATTATAAATCTGTTGGGCCAGAATAGTGGTTGGAACCAGATATGCAACCTGCTTGTTTTCCTGAACAGCCTTGAATGCTGCCCTGATGGCAATTTCTGTCTTGCCATATCCCACATCGCCACAAATAAGGCGGTCCATTATTTTTGAACTCTCCATATCCCTCTTTGTAGCTTCAATAGCAAGCTCCTGATCCTCTGTCTCCTCAAATGGAAAAAGTTCTTCGAATTCTTTCTGCCATACTGTATCCGGACCATAGACAAATCCATTTTGTTCTTCTCTTGCTGCGTAGAGCTTAACCAGGTCCTCAGCCACCTGCTGCACAGCACCTCTCACCTTGGTTTTTGTCTTGTTCCACTCCTGTCCACCTAACTTATTCAGTTTAGGCTTCCTTGCCTCTTTTCCTGCATACTTTTGGATTAATTCAAGCTGAGTAGCGAGAATATACAGATTTGAGCCACCCTGATACTCTATCTTAATATAATCCTTTACCTTCCTGTCTACCTCAATCTTCTCAATTCCCCTGTATATTCCAAGTCCATGATTCTCATGAACCACGTAATCTCCTACGGACAAGTCAGTAAAGCTCTGTATCTGTTCACCCTCATAGGTTCTATGACGTTTCTTTTTCTTCTTTTCAGCTCCAAAAATATCCGACTCAGTTATCACTGCAAAACGAAGAATTGGATACTCGAATCCTCTTTTTATTTTGCCATAACACACCATAATCTGTCCTGGCACCAGGTCGTGATCATAATCTTCTGTATAAAAGCTTGCAAAGCCTTCATCCATCAAATCCTGAGCTAATCTCTGGGCTCTTGTTCTGGAACCGGACATCAGAATAACCTTGTATCCACTCTTCTTGTATTTTTTCAGGTCCTTTATCAACAATTCAAAGCTATTATTGTAGGAGCTTACACTTTGAACATGGATTCCATACTGTCCAATCTGTTGAAGTCCTGCCGATTTTGTATCTAAGGCAGCCACACTGATACATGAATATTTTGCCAAGGCTCCCATCACTTCTTTTTGCATGAAAAGCTCCCGCATCTGCCCTGGCAGTATATATCCCATCGCAAGTCGTTGAGTCATGGACTCAGAAAACTCTATCTCTGTCTGTTTTCCTCTCTCTGCACATCTGGTTATTTCGTCAAAGAAAACATAAGTATTCTCAGGGGCAAAATAGTCTAAAAGCCCTACCTTTTCCTCACAAAAATAAGACAGGAATGCATCCATGCCTGCCGTAACCTGAAACTCACTCCATTCCTCTGCAAGTTCTTCTACAGTGGACTTAATCCTGTGAGCCTCCTGTGTCTTCATTTCCTTACGATACTTATCCGAAACCTTATTTGCTTCCTCCAGTATCTTTTGTATACCTGCTTTTTTTTCATCATCTGAGAGGACAAGCTCACAAGCAGGATAGATTGCCAGCTCATCCAGATTATCTATGGATTTCTGACTTTCTGTATCGAAGCTTCTTATGGTATCAATTTCATCATCCCACAATTCAATTCTCGCTGGATTTTCTTCAGTGAGCGGAAATATGTCTATGATCCCACCACGAATCGCAAACTGACCCATGGTTTGAACCTGATATTCCTTCTCATATCCCATCTCAATGAGTTTTTTCTTGAACTCATCAATGTCTATTACATCCCCTGGTGCAATTTTTGTAACTGCCCTCCACGTCTTTTCAGCCGGCGGCATAGTATTCATAAGTGCATCAAAGGTTGTAATGAGTGTTACTTTTTCCTGACCTCTGATTGCTTTAATTGCATTAATTCTCTCTGCAGTCAGGACATTACCTCTGATATCTGATTGATAAAATAAAACATCCTTCGCAGGATAATACACTACATTTGGATCAAAGAACTTGTATTCCTCATACAGCTCCCTCGCCTTTTGCTCATTAAAAGTGACGATAACTTTATTCTTTCGTCCATTGCCAAAGGCATATATCATATGTGGTTTTTGAGGGTCAATGCATCCTGTAATGGAAATAAGTCCATTTTTTTCGTCTGCTGTTCTGACCATCTCATTATATTCACTTAATTCATGTAATGGTTCAACAAATGCCTTCATTTAATATACACTTATACCTTCTTTTTTGCGTTATAATTATTCATCGCTTTGTCAACATCACCTTGGCTCATCATGATTGCTGCCTGAATTGCATCCTTAATTGCATCCTCCATAAGCCCTGCATCATCTGATGAAAATCGTCCCAGAACATAATCTGCCAAATCCCATCCCTGAGGCTTTTCACCGACTCCAACCTTTATTCTCATAAAGTTTTGAGTTCCACATCTGGCAATTATGCTCTTAATTCCGTTATGTCCGCCGGCACTGCCCTTTTTACGTATTCGTATATTTCCAGGCGCCAGAGATATATCATCAAACACAACAAGCATATCCTCTTCTGGGTCCAGCTTGTAAAAATTCATAACCTCTGCCACACTGTCGCCACTTAAATTCATATAAGTGAGGGGTTTGACCAGAAGCACCTTAACACCTTCAATCACACCAGTTCCACAAAGAGCCTTATGCTTCTTCTCCGTAATACTTATATTATATTTATCTGCAAGGGTATCAATAACCGCAAACCCGATATTATGTCTCGTGCCCTCATACTTCTTCTCAGGATTTCCAAGTCCTACAATTACAAACATCTCTATCTCCCTTTGATTAATTCATAGTAAAACAAATATTGCTGGATTATTCCCGCAACACCCTCATACCGTTCAAAATCAAAACCGTCACTATAGTATTCCTGTAAAAACTGCTTAACATGTGTGTCAATCGGAAAAGCCTCCACATGATGCAGTCCAAAAAGGCAGATACAGTTTGCCACCTTTTTGCCAATCCCTTTTCTTTCTAACAGACAGTTCATTGCCTCATCATATCCCAGATTCCTTAAACTATCAAGCCATTTGGGATTTTCCTCGGCATATGCATATATTCCCTTCAGATATCCAGCCCTGTAGCCAAAGCCCATTGTTTTATCCTCAAACACCTCAGCCGGCACCTGTCCCGGTCCTGGGAAGGCATAGCCTTTTCCATCCAGAGTTTTAACCTGTGCTCTTTCACACAAAAGTTCTACACTTTTTCTAATTCGGGGAATATTGTTATTCTGTGAAATCATAAAGGTTACAATAATTTCCCACAAATCCTGCTTAAGTATCCTGACTCCACTGCCTTTGGAATATGCCAGTTTCAAATGTTCATCTTCCGATGTATGTATCTTCTCTGCTATCCCCTTGTAATCCGTCTCCAAGTCAAAATAGTCTCTCCAGATTTCGTTCCATTCATTC
>CAMFPD010000139.1 GCA_945971355.1 uncultured Lachnobacterium sp. | reverse complement strand
GTGTAGAGATTTACTACTTGAGCAAGGCATTGGATTCTCAGGACATCCAGACAAAATACTTGAGTATCTCAAGGCTACTCAGAAAAAATTAGGCATTGAACCATTCAAATATCATGCACTTAGACATTACTATGCTAGTATGGCTCACTCTCTAGGTATACCAGATAGCTACATAATGAAAGCTGGTGGATGGAGCTCTGACAATGTACTCAAAACAGTATATCGTCATGCTCAGAAAGATAAAGAAGAGGACATGATGAAATTTGCAGCTGAATATATGACAGAAGTGTTTAAATAAAAATGGTCACAAATTGGTCACAATATCTCAAAAATATTGATTTTAAGCCATCTATATAACTTCAAAAATGGGTTCAAGTCCCGCCGCCGGCATTAGTGATTAAGCCGCGAATCCTTTATTTTACTGGGTTTGCGGTATTTTTATTCTCAAAAAATTTGATTACTCTTGATCACTTTTTAAAAACCATTATATTTCATTTTTACAACATAATATCTTGAATTCATAATTTAAAATTACAATTTAATACACTTAATAGGGAAGCCGAAGAACGGTTGCATCTACTCCGCGCCTGTGAAGGAGGATGATGCCAATGGTTACATATTCTGATTTGTTCACTTTCGTGATAATGATATGTGCTATTGTTACACATGCTTGTAATTTCAAACATAAAAAATAACCGTCCAGCTCCTGAGAAAAGTTTGACGGTTATCTTTTAACTATTAATCTTTCGCCGGAGTAGATAGCCTACACCTATCTATCGGCTTTCCTGTTAAGTGTATTATATGTTGCTTACTTTCACTTGTCAAATAAAAAATCACTTCGTTTATTTCGAATATTCCACACATAGATATGATATTACAACGTATTTCACAATTGCAAAATGCCGAGGCTTTCACCTCGGCACCGACACAACGCTCCTTTCATTTCTAAATTTTGACAGTAATTAACTTTTTGATATTTGATTTGTGTTTTTTTTACATAAATCATTATAATTTATTAATTAATTCAGTTCGTGTCCAAAATTATTGATTTTTACTCTTGTAAAGTGCTAAAATGGTTCACATATGAGCTATCAGATTATGAGACCGAGGGAAATATTATGACAAGAAAAGAAATGATAGACAATTATGCACAAAGTATGGAGGCTGAAAGAATTAATCTGGGATTATCCCAAGCCGAAATGGCCAAGGAATTAGAATTGTCCGTATCCACATACAAAAGAATAATAAGCGGAGAATCCAACAAAGTAGACATCTATACCCTATATCTGCTCTGCAACCTTACCAACAAATTTGCTTTTGAGATTATGGGTGGAGATGCTCCATTCTTAGATACAGCAGCCAGACTTAGAGATTTAAGTTCGGCTCAGTTAAACTTCGTCCACGATATAATCACCTTCGAAGTCGATTTTGCCAACTCACAAAAGAAAATCAAAAACCCAGCCACAGATATTGATGATTATGTGACAGTCATTACATTAACAGGAGATATGGAAGATGGAATGATTTTTGACTCTTTTAATGTCGCAAAAGAATATCTGCCACAATATAGAAAAATGTTTGGTTCACTTCTAAGTATGGGAATAAGAATCACAAGCAACCACCTTCATCCAGTTTACCATAAGGATGACATACTTCTTATAAGTAAAACCCCTATTCGCGATGGCGATATTGGAGTTTTCATAGACAAAGAAACAAATCGCACATACATCAGAAAATTTCATCAGACTTCACCTTGTATTCTTGAGCCATTAAATGACTACGGCGAGACCTTCACCGTTGATAGTGACAATCCCACCGAAATGGATAAATGGATAAAATTTGGTAAAGTACTTACCAAAGTCCGCTAGTATTATATTTTCTATATCTATTCTGTGATTTTTATATCATCAAAACAATCAAATGTTGCAAAATAATCTGCAGGAGTTTCGGCACGGCGAATCATCTTCACTGAACCATCCTCCTGTAGTAGCAGTTCTGCTGAACGAAGCTTACCATTGTAGTTATATCCCATAGAAAAACCATGAGCACCTGTATCATGTATCACAAGATAATCTCCCATGTCAATTTTTGGAAGGTTTCTATCTATTGCAAATTTGTCACAATTTTCACAAAGTGAACCTGTAACATCATATATATGATCGCAGGCTGCATCCTCTTTTCCCAGAACTGTAATATGATGGTATGAGCCATATACAGCAGGTCTCATGAGGTTTACAGCGCAGGCGTCAACACCAATATATTCCTTATAAATATGCTTCTCATGAATAGCCTTGGTTACAAGACAGCCATAAGGAGCCATCATAAATCTTCCCATCTCGCTGTAAATTGCCACATCACCCATTCCAGCCGGAACTAAAACCTCATCGTACACCTTGTGAACGCCCTCACCAATTGCATAGATATCATTTGGTGTCTGATCTGGTTTGTAAGCCACTCCTACTCCGCCTGACAAATTGACAAACTTAATATCACAACCTGTTTCATTTTTAAGCTCCACAACAAGTTCAAACAGCTGTCTTGCAAGCTCTGGATAGTATTCGTTTGTCACTGTGTTGCTGGCCAGGAAGGCATGTACACCGAAGTATTTTGCGCCCTTTGACTTAAGAATTTTGAAAGCTTCAAAAAGCTGCTCCTTTGTCATTCCATACTTGGAATCTCCTGGGTTGTCCATAATACCATTTGAGAGTTCAAAAACACCGCCTGGATTATATCTACAGCTAATTGTCTCTGGGATATGTCCAATTGTCTCCTCAAGGAAATCAATATGTGTAAAATCATCTAAGTTGATAATTGCACCAAGCTTGTCTGCATATACAAACTCTTCTGCCGGAGTATCATTAGAAGAAAACATAATATGTGATCCATCAAATCCACATGATTTAGAGAGCATGAGCTCTGTGTATGATGAACAGTCACATCCCATGTCATAATCCTTTAAAATCTTCAGCAAATATGGATTCGGAGTTGCTTTTACCGCAAAATACTCTCTAAATCCCGGATTCCATGCGAAAGCTTTCTTTACATCCTCAGCATTTTTTCTAATTCCAGCTTCATAATATAAATGAAATGGAGTTGGGTATGTCTTTACAATCTCTTCAATCTGACTTTTTGTAACAAATGGTTTCTTTATCATAACTTTCTCCTTACTTTGTCATAGTAAAGTACTACACGACTAACTTAAGCTTTATGCTATCAAATCTCTATGGTAAATTCAAGATTCAAAAATTTTTTCGTTTTTTCCAACAAGTTATTATGCTATAATCATTTTGAATATGTAAATTTTTTTGGTATTTTGTCGATAGAAATTATGTAGGTATTCTTTGGAGTAATACTATTTATTCCTTTACCAATTAATTCGCAAATGAGGAAATTATGGATATACAAATAATTCAAAGCTTAGATCAAAAAGTAATCGAAGAACAGCTCCAGAATAGGCAGACTGCTAACACACTTACAAATACGGCATCAGCCGATACCCAGGCAAATAATTCTGTAGATGTATCTTCACAGCAGAGCCAAAGCTTCAGTGAAGTATTGGAAGCAGCCACAAAAGCAACTGCTGCCCTTGCAATCGATACACTTGTTGCCGCCAGCCGGTCTGGTTCTGTCAATGTGGCAACTGTACAGAATTTTTTTAATCAGCATGGAATAAACATAGACTTATATAATGGGTCATCTGTAGCCTCTGCCATATCGGCAGGCGCAACCATTTTCAACAATGCTGCGAATACAATTTCGGAAAACACTGGCATACTGGAATGCTCTGAAGAATTGAACAAATATTTTGAGGAAGCAGCACAAACCTTTGGTGTTGATGTGAAACTCTTAAAATCAATTGCAAAACAGGAATCAAACTTCACACCTACCGCTGTCAGCCGTTCCGGTGCAATGGGTGTAATGCAGCTTATGCCTACAACTGCTGAATCCCTTGGCGTCACAAATGCATTTGATGCTTATCAGAACATAATGGGGGGAGCAAAATACATCTCCTCACTACTAACCAAATACAACGGTGATATTTCCCTTGCACTTGCAGCTTACAATGCCGGAAGCGGCAACGTTGCAAAATATGGTGGTATCCCACCATTCACAGAGACACAGAATTATGTAACCAAGGTAATTGGATACTATAATTCATAATTTTTTTGCATAACACACAATGTATTATTGTAATACTTATTATTTTAAACAATAAAAATACCGATCTCAAATTGTTAGGATTTACTCCAACTTTTGAAGACCGGTATTTTTTGTGCATCAAATAATATAAATCATTTATACTAAAATTGTTAATAGTTCAATTGCAGATTTCACAAACAAATCAAACACTTCATAATTTTAATTATGTGGCCATATCCACCTGCTGCATTGTTCCAACCATTCCGTTCTCATACAAAAACATTCCTGTTTTCCTTATTACAGCATTGTTGGTATTATCATATGAATTCAAAGAGAACTCAGTATCCGCTGTACCAAGGCAAATCGCTCCAACACCAGCCTTGCCTAGCGCAACAAGCGTACTGGTTCCATCCTCATTCATCTGCCATATGCGAAGCTTATCAAATATTTCATCTGCCTCATCTATCCAACCATTTCCATCCTGGTCGTACTGCATCAAATCTGCAAAACCATCTCCACTAGCTGTTCCAAATAATTCAGAACCATCATTGATGACTCCATCGCCATTTTTATCAAGGGCTAAAAAACCACTGCCTTTTCCAAGCATTGATATACTTTCTTCTGTACCATCCGAATCCAAATCAAACAAAAATTTCTGGTCCGATACATTGCAAACGTTCGAATCAAGATTTATAACAAGAGGGTCTGTGCATCTGCTGGCGCCAAAATTAATAACCTCCTTTGTCCTCATCTCAAATCGTCTGGACATCTTCATACTAACATTAAAGTCAATCTGTCTTCCATCCGCAGTGATTACTGTCCCCTTAGTCTCAAAGCTTGTAGTCTCCTGTTCAGAATAGTAATTCCAGCTGGCAAACTCTCCGCCAACACTCTCACCAGTCATACTATCTCCACTTTGCTGGCTCGTATTCTGTGCCGTAGATAAACCAGAATTTTCCTCTTCCCGAGTGCCATCCTCGTTTAAGAAGCTGGTATCCAAATCGTCCACAGACTTCTTGCCAAATAGTAAGTACAGTAAATAATTCAAGGTTTGCTGCTGTATTCTTCTCACAGCCTCTATCTCACTATTTATATCAGTAGTTTTAATTGTCCTGTTAGTTTTAAACCGCTCCATAAGCTCGTTCATATCAGATTTAATCGAGTTTTTATCTGCATCATCCTTGCTTTTTTCCTCTTCGATTGCATCCTTTGCCTGTTCAAGCAGTTCGTTTTTAGAAGTATTTTCCGACGCCTTTCCAGCTTTAGCCTGTGATAATCTGCTAAAAAAGCCTGTTCTGTTATCCCAAACTGAGAGTGCCTTAAAGCTTGCGGCATTTTTAGAATAGTTTCTTCCAGAATTCATACTATATGAATCTGATTGTATAATCATGAAATCACCTCTCTTGTGACTCCCCCGATTATTTCTACTGCATCCCTTCAAAAGAAATAAAAAAGGACAGAATCCGCGAAATTCCATTTTTTAGGATACCGCCCCTGGCTTGTCCTCATGTTGTAATATTATTCATTTTCTGATCAGATAAATCGTTACAAGATTTATATCGGAAGATATTTCTTTGAAATTAACCCCCTCTTTCTTATCCATACAATTACCTCACGAATATTATTTCCCAGAATATGATGAAATATGCATATATGTAGCTTTTAATAACTTTATTGCAATTACATAAATAAAATAAAAAGAGAGGAACACACTAACAATAATATCTTCGGGTACAGTACATCAATTTTTGAAATTTTTATAGGTGGTGACAATGAAACAAGTAATTAAACTTATGGCAAAATTGATTTTCACATATGCATTCTGTGGAGGACTATATTTACTTATAGAATTGATTTGGAGAAGACGAAGTGATTTGTCTATGTTTTTACTTAGCGGATTTTTGGGCTGGTTTCCAATGTTCTTCAATAATATTTTTTCTTATAATATAGATTATAT
>CAMFPD010000138.1 GCA_945971355.1 uncultured Lachnobacterium sp. | reverse complement strand
ACATTAAATAATGTAATGTGTCAACACTAATTTTACTTTTTTTTCAAAAAGATTTCCGCCACCGAAATATCCTCCGGTGTAGTGATTTTAATATTGGTATAACTCCCCTCTACCATATGCACTTTAACATTACTTGCATACTCTATTATCATTGCATCATCAGTTATATTTATGTTTTTCCCAGTTCTCATCTCAGATATAACCTGATTGTAGGCTTTATATATAAGTTCATACTCAAATACCTGGGGAGTTTGAATCTGCCATAGTGTTTTCCTATCAGGTGTACTTACAGCCTGTCCCTCTTCATTTACAATCTTGATAGTATCCTTCACCGGCATGCCAACAACACAGGCTCTATGTTCCACCACACCTTGCCATGCTCTTCTTACTATATTCGCATCTAGCACAGGTCTTGCACCGTCGTGAATCATCACATAGTCGCAGTTCCCTGCTGCCTTCAGTCCTTCAAATACAGAATCATACCTCTCAGCACCACCTGCTACAATTGCTTTTACTTTTGTAATTCCATACTTCTCTACGATTTCTTTTCTACAATATTCTATATCGTCCTTGCCTGCCACAAGAACAATGCTCTCCACATCACTGTCCTGAAAAGCCATCAAGCTATAATAAATCACTGGCTTTCCATTTAAATTCATGTATTGCTTTGGAATATCACTTTTCATTCGACTACCCGTTCCTGCGGATAGAACTATCGCTACAAATTTTTCCATTATAAGCTAATCTCCAAGCTTCAGATTTGGAACTGCATTCAAATCCAATCCAGCTCTTTTTCCTGCTATAAAATCATAATATGCAGCCGCACCTATCATAGCCGCATTATCTGTACACAAGATAGGAGATGGATGATAGAATTTCACACCTTTTTTCTTGCACATCTCTTCCATTGCTGCTCGAATAGTTCCATTAGATGCTACTCCACCTGCAATTGCAAACTTATCCATCTTGTACTCATCAATTGCATTAGCTGCATGTTCAACCAACACATCTGTAACCGACTTCTGGAATGAGGCTGCCACATCTGCCTGGTTAATATCCTCACCTTTCATCTTGCATCCATTAAGGTAATTCAAAACCGCAGACTTCAAGCCACTAAAACTAAAATCGTATACTCCGTCTCCAACCTTGGCGCGAGGAAAACTTATTGCCTCAGGATTTCCCTCATGTGATACCTTTTCTATTTTCGGACCGCCTGGATATCCAAGTCCAATTGCACGGGCAACCTTATCAAAGGCCTCCCCTGCCGCATCATCTCTTGTTCTTCCAAGAATCTCATATTTACCGTAATCCGCTACTCTTACAAGGTGTGTGTGTCCACCTGACACAACAAGACACAGAAATGGAGGTTCCAAATCCTTGTTTTCAATATAATTAGCGCTTATATGTCCTTCTATATGATGCACTCCAACAAGCGGGATATTGCTGGCATAGCTTAATGCCTTTGCTTCTGCCACTCCAACCAGTAACGCTCCCACAAGTCCTGGTCCATAGGTTACTCCTATAGCATCTATGTCCGATAAAGTCATATCTGCATCTGCAAGTGCTTCCTCTATTACCTGATTGATTTTTTCTATATGCTTTCTCGATGCAATTTCAGGCACAACTCCACCATACAAAGTGTGAGTTGCAATCTGTGACGATATAACGTTACTTCTCAAATCCCTGCCATTTACAATAACTGCTGCTGCTGTTTCATCACAGGAACTTTCTATGGCTAATATTTTAACTTCTTTTTCGTTTTCTAATTCCATTTTTCAACTTACTTTCTATTTTGCTAGGATTATTTGTTTGTATAACCCCTCTACAATCCATTATTAAAACTAATTCCATCCGGCTTCTTATTACATAACAAATGGCCGCACCTTCACTAGTCATCCTCAGACTGTGCTGGCTCTATCTGGTAATATACAAGAATCTTCCACTTGCCATCCTCATCTTTTCTGAGAACATACATCTCGTCAGTATCCTCGTAGGAATTTCCTGCTTTAATAAAATATGATGCTGTAACATATGCGATTTCATCACCCTTATCGTTTGTATATTTCACGTCATTACTATCGCATACACTTGCTCTTGAAATCGTCTTCTTCTCTTCCTTATACTCGGCAATCTCATCTGTCAAATTCTTCACATATGTTTCCTTAGGATTTTCAGCCTTCAAATCATCATCCAAAAGAAGAAGCGCCTGATCTGTGAGCTTGTCAAACTCCTTGTCATCATACTCTCCATCATAATATGCTGTAATTATTCTATTATAAACCTTGACCACTTCACGAGGTGTCTCTGGATAATCCTTCTCCAGATCTTTATTTATAAGCTTCTGTACTTCTGTAACCTCTCCCTTTTGAGCATCAGCCTTATGCTTCTGTGAAAAGAAATAATATCCTCCAAGTATTGCAACTACGACCAAAATTGTTACAACAAAACCCACAGCCTTCTTCATACAATTAATCCTCCTCAAACATTAATTCTACGCTTTTACCATCTTTACCTAATTTGGAATTTTCAAATATGCTTCTCACTTCGGGCATATATTCCTCCGCCCTCACAAGGGATGGTGAAAAATGTGTGAGCCACATTTCTTTAACATTAGCTCTTTTTGCCATATCTGCCGCCTCATAAAAAGTCATATGCTTCTTTTGTTTTGCCTTTGCAAGCTTGTCCTTCTCGGCATACATTCCCTCGCAGATGAACAAATCAGATTCTGTTGCTGCATCAACAATTGCATCTGTGGGCCTGCTATCAGTACAATAAGTAACTTTAAGCCCTTTTCTTTCAGGCCCAAGTACCATATCAGGAGTATATGTGACACCATCCACTTCCACTGTCTGTCCTTTTTGAAGAGGATTCCAGCATTTGACCGGAATACCTGCTTCCTTGGCTCTATCCACTGAAAATTTTCCTTTTCTCTTTATCTCAACAGAATATCCATAGCAGACAACATTATGTTTAACCTTGAAAGCATGGATGTTGTATCCATTCATTTCAAAATATTCATCTTGTTCTGATAATTCAATACAATTTACTTCAAAAGGCAGCTCTGGCGCGATTGTCCTAAGCGCCGACACCACCTTCTCAAGCCCTCTTGGTCCAATAATTGTCAAAGGCTCTGTCCTCTCAGCATTTCCCATTGTAAGAAGAAGGCCTGGCAATCCACTGATATGATCTGCATGAAAATGTGTGACGCACAAAATATCTATAGGCTTAAAATTCATACCTGCTTCCTTCATGGCAATCTGAGTTCCCTCTCCGCAATCAATAAGAAGACTGCTGCCATTATATCTAAGCATAAGTGCCGTAAGCCATCTATATGGCAAGGGCATCATTCCTGCTGTTCCAAGTAAACATACATCTAACATCTATATATCCTCCGCCGAGTACATCATGATATACGCATCCTCCCTCGGCTGTTCATAAAAGTTTTTCCTTATTCCAATATTTGTAAAACTACATTTTTCATACAGAGTAATGGCTGGATTATTGGATACTCTAACCTCCAGAACAATTCGAGAAACAAAGCTGTTCATCGCCTCAGTCTTCACTGCATCCATAAGCTCAAACCCTATCCCCTGCCCTCTGGAATCGGGTGCCACTGCAATATTAGTAAGTTCCCCTTCATCAAAGGAAACATACACGCATACATATCCAACAATTTTCTCTGCTTCTGTTGCCACCAAAAGGATATTATCATCATATCCCAGTGCATCTAAAAATCCTTCTTCGCTCCAAGGCATAGAGAAGCTCTTACTTTCTATATCGGCAACTTGTGATATATCCTGTGTTTCCATTGGTCTAATTAGCATATTTTAAAATCTCTTTCTTTTTCCTGGCGTTCCCTCTCTGCCTGAGAAACTCTAAGATACTCTGGCTTATGATCCTTTGCATCCTCCGCCATTCCTTGGTCTGCCAAGCTTGCTCCAAGGCATGCAACACTCGCTGCCCTTTGTTTGTTCATAGATGCAGGAGCATACATATGTGGAACCTTAATATTTGCTTCCAAATATTCCTTAAATGCAGGCACTCCATCTCCTAAAAAGACAACTTTTCTACCAAGGGCATTAATTATCTCAACTATTTCATCAAGCATAACTACACATTGAGCTTTGATAGTCTCCATCTTTCCATCTACAAACTCATATAACCCAGTGTAAGTCTGATTTCTTCTGGCATCCATAAGTGGACAGACAACGGCATCACTTCCCCACATATTATAAGCCAGAGCATCAACAGTAGGTACTGACACGATTTTTTTATCAAGAGCAAGAGCCAAGCCCTTTGCTGTTGCTGAACCTATACGAAGTCCTGTGAAAGACCCCGGCCCTGCAGAAACTGCAATCACATCAATAGTTTTCAAATCAAGTTCTATCATCTTGGCTACCTCATCCAACATTGGAAGGAGTGTCTGTGAATGTGTCTTCTTGTAATTAATGGTATATTCGCCCAATAGATTGTCGTCTTCAACAACAGCTACCGATGCAACAAGTCCTGAGCTGTCTAATGCAAGTACCTTCATTTATAAACCTCTTTTATTGTTATTTTTCTATAATCAAAGCCCTTTTCAAGATCCTTCTCGATAGTTATCTCCTTGTAGGTGTCGGGCAAAATTTCTTCTATAAGATTGGCCCATTCTATCATACAGAGGCCATCTCCATAAAAATAATCCTCATAACCAATTTCATCCATTTCCTCTATATCGCCGATTCTGTATACATCGAAATGATAAAAAGGTATGCGGCCCTCCTCATATACCTGTACGATCGTAAATGTCGGACTGCAAATCGCCTCTGTTATTCCCAGGCCATCTGCTATCCCCTGGGTAAGAACAGTCTTCCCGACTCCCAGTTCTCCGATTAATGTATATACTTCACCAGGCTTTGCATTCTCGCCGAGCTTTCTGCCAAGCTTTCCTGTCTCCTCCGGTGAATAGCTTTCTATCACTGTAATCTCCGCCATCTTTATTACCTTTCACTATTTGATCTTAAGTCTATAGCTCTCAAGAGATTTTTGGGCTATTTCTATCAGTGTGTCGTACTTGTCACCAAGCTGATCCTTTGGAATAATATACGCATTCACTCTATTGCTGTAAATAAGCACACTATTTTTACGAGTCAACACCTGATATACCAGATTCCAAGGCAGCTCTCCTGACTCATCACCTGATGTAACCTTTATACCCTCTTCACTAATTTCATAATGAAGCACACCTGACAACACCTTGTTGGTTTTCATTGTCTGCTTCACCCTAAGCTTCAATGATGCTGGAACATATATCAAAAGTAAAATTCCAACTACCACATATAATGCTGCATATCCCAGTTCTCCGTTTTTTCCACTGACTACTGCCATGACAAATACAAGAGCTGCAATCAGTATTGAAAATATACCATGTACACCATGATAAGTCTGATAAATATTAAAGGAATACAAGTCCTTCTCTGTTAGTTTAATGTCAAATTCTGTTTTCACGCCTATCTCTCCGTATTTCATATATTGTGTCTGTGCAACTACATATAACATGTCTTATTCATGTGCATTTGTGCCCCACCATACCTGGCACTGCCTGTTGCTTGCGGTCATTATAACATTTTCTAATGTAAAAGAAAAGTGGCGCAAAATTGCCCCCCTTTACATCCATTAGCACTATTATCTTTTTATTTTAAATAAGTGGCTTCCATTTCAGAATCCTCAGTGTATGGAAGTGTTTTGTATGGATTTTCAATTTCTGTACATTCATGTGCTGTTTCTTTTTTATCCACTTTAATGTCGGTTCTATCACTCTCCTCGTCACTTTGGTATACAGCTCCACCTACATTTCTGTCATCTGGGTTTTGGCTATTTATACCGCAAGCGCCTAGCAACATTCCCACAATAATTATCGTCCAAAAAACTTTTACTCTATTATTCATACCTACTCCTATTTAACATAATATGTAATTACATATATAGTTGCCAATCACTAAATCCTGCAACCAGAACTTTCCAATACCTTATATGTTTATAATATCACTTCCGTATTTAAAATAAAAGAGGCGCAAAATTGCGCCTCAATAGGAGAAATGAAGACTAGTGTCTTCCTT
>CAMFPD010000137.1 GCA_945971355.1 uncultured Lachnobacterium sp. | reverse complement strand
CAAAACAAAACACATACTTATTGAAAATAATATAATAATTCCAATATTATAAAGTATTTTACAGACCATATTACCATTGTGCCTTTTTATTGCCATTAATCCACACAAAACCGGTACACAATTATAAACTGCTATAACTGTAAGAATATTTGGATTCTGCAAAATGTTCTCCTCAGATACAAATGATATTACTGCTAAAACCAAAGATAGTATTTCAGCAATTTGCCATACAATGAGCAAAATTTTCTTTTTCTTATCTTCCATATAATTAGCCTCAGCCTGATATATAGCCAACCTAACCAATTCAACTAAACAACTTAACTGTCTTGATGAATCCTCATTGTTTTCACACATTTCGACAATATGAATTTGATCCCATACATATTTATGATGCTTGCATTTTTCTATTTCAACAAGTCCTTCATAATCTAACACCATCTTAAGCATAGCAATTTCGTGTTTAATATCCGTCTGATTATTTGCAAGTTCAAGTAAACATACTTTTTCTCGCAATTGTTTTGATAAATCTTTTCTATCTAAACAAAAGCCACTTTTCGCCTTTAATTTTCCCGATGCTATAATGGGCAAACTAGCGCAAAAAATTGGCACAATCACACTAGCCAATATATTCTCCATATTTCTTTCCTCTTTTGTTTTTTATTGCCTACAGTCATATCTCTTATTACGACCTCATATGTTTTTCACCTCCCCATCTTCTTCTCAAGTATCCTTATCTCTTCCCTCAACTCTTCATTACTCTCCGCCTCATACATTTTCTGCAGCATTTCAGGATAAAACTTTCCATCCTTTCCACGCTCTCTTTTAGTCATCGAACTCATATACTCTACACAAGCCTTACGCTCAGATGTATCGCTACATTTCTCAATTGCTGCATCGAGTAATAAATATGTGCTATGTTGCATCTTGTGTCCCGGATTTCTATGGATATAACCTAGCACAGCAAGAATATCTGATACATCAAATTCACTTTGATTAGATAAAATATAATTTGCAATTTCTGCGCAAGTACTTGTCTTGCATAAATCTATTATCGAATCCGCAAAACTATGTTCCTGTTGCCTGAGGATCCAAACCGCATTCTTTGTAGCTCTACCCACTTTGTAATTGTCCAAAAAATGAACAAGAACCTGACCAGCCATTTCTTTAATATCACTTTCAGATTTTTTTACAACATCAAATACCCTCTTGAGCGACTGATCCCAAATTGTACTATAATGTCTCTTAAGATTTTGCAATGCCCATGTTACTTTTCCTTTATCCAGCGCATTCTCTATTATTTGAACATTTGCTTCTACATAACCACTTGTATTATTGTTTTCAGAAGTTATGTATTCCTCATTTACCCTATATAATTTGCTGATATCATAACAGTTTTCATCATCAATAACTGGAGACAGCACTTTCTCAATTTCCAGGAAATCCTCCTTTTCCAATTTACCTGGCAGCTGTGCTAAACCTCGAATTGCAGAACCTACTAAGTTTGAACTGTTTGCAAATTTTTTTAACGCAATTAGATATCTATCTTTTGTTTCAGTATCAAATGATTCATAACTTTCCATTGCATAATCTACAACTAATTTTGCATACTCCGGATATACATTATTTTGTGATACATATTGGAACATCTGTAACATCACAGTATCTGCCTCATTCCAATATTTTTTTGCAAACATTCCGTACAATTTCTGCAATTGAGGATACTCATGTTGCGAAGCGGCAACATATTTAGTAGCTGCCACAAATTGCTTAACTATCTCACTTCTGGTTGTTTTGCCACATATTCCAATCAGTTTTTCAAAATTGCTAGCACACTGTATTTCAGGATTTGCAACAACCTTATTGACACATACTAGTATTACGGGTTGCATTTCATCTGCCCCATGTTCTTTCTCATATGCCAAAATCAAGTCAGATGCAACACTTGTATCAGACTGAAGCTTAATATAATCGCAGTATGAATCAATGTCCTCAGGTTCATAATCACGCAACAAAATAAGACTGTTTATGCTCTCATAGTCGAGGCTGTCCGTTGTTATTATTTGCTGATCTATAACTGCACTTACATCTTTATCTGTTAGACACTTTTCTGAATCAGCTTGAACCATACCGAGGAACAATTTAGCCAACTCTCCTACTCCAAACACATTCCTCATCAGGTTCCACAGTTCCGAAGCATTCTCCTTTGTGACACACAATCCAAATGCCTGAGGCAACTCAGTGAACATATTCTCATCACGATTATTATTTTCAACTACATGCTTCACCAAATATTTATAGTATGATTCTGCCCATTCTTTTCTAGAGCCCTCGAATTTCTTATTTAATATCCAAAAATCATTAGGCTTAATCAAATTATTATTAAGAATCCATCTAATATGGTCCAATATGCTTTCGCCAACTTCACCCTTGAACCACTTAATATTGTCCATATAAGCCTGTAATTTAAGAAACACCTGATTTTTGCATGTTGACTCTATGCATGTTTGAATAATTTTTAAGTAATCTTCCGAGAAATCAGAGGCCTCATAACCATACATTAGTTTATTAAAATCTATTTCTTTTTCATCTGCTTCTGTCATATTTTCAGCAAATTCCTGTGCTCTGATATTTATCGCATCAATTGCTAAAGATAATTGCTCTGCATTTATTTCCTTGAACATATATATAAGGACACATACTATATGCTTCAGTTCCTGAATATCAGAAGTTCTCTTTAATAAACGAGGGGCAGATTCAAACACTTCTGGTATTTCTTTGAAGGTGTCCAATGCGCCTGTCATATTGCCGCTCTTAACCATTTTAAGGAATTCCTGTTGTTTCTTACTTCCTGCTCTTATGGCAATGTCATCCATTGTCATATACAGATATGATTCAATTGTATTCACTTCATATTGGGCAGTCTGTGATAGAAAGTTAATTAGCGGGGTGTTAGCCTCATCCATATACCATCCCCCGCTACTGTCCTCTCCTATTTTATAAACTTTTAAATATTCTTTTATGTCATTGGGAAGCTTAGGGATTTTGGTCCTATCTTTATTGGCATTTAAAACAAGTTCCATTGCATCAGGATACATTATAAGTAAATCATAGAATTCTTTGAAATCAGCTTGTAAAGCTGATAACTTTGCAATCATGCGCATTCCATCAACTGACGAAGCAAATCCTTTCTCTACCTTATTGCTTCTCTCACGTTCCACACCAACCATCTGATTATTTACAAATGAATTCACTAGCTTCTTAACCTGTCTTGGTGTCTCCACCTCAGAATGAATGAGTATATTTCTTACAATTCGATCCACCTCATTTTCATTTCCATCGCAGTAATCATCAATGAAATCTGCAAGACCTTCTTTGCACAGGTTTGCCGCATAGTCCTTAATGTTATCCACATAAATTGGGGGAAGATACAGTTTGTATTGAAATAACTTGTCCAAAACGCCCACTTCATTTTGAACCCTTTCATCTCTCATTGATTTCCTTAAAATTTCATCATCAAATGGAACTATAAAGATAAAATTGTTGTAGTTTATAAAAACTTTAATAGCATCCAGTGCCTCCATCATTTTCTTGGCACATAATCTATCAAGGTCATCTAGTATAACCACTAGCTTCTCTTTTTCATGCGCCTTCATTTTTCGTTCTAGCAGAATCTCATAATCTTCCACTCCTGGTGTTGGATATGTAACACCAACACTGTTTTCCATGTCCTTTATTCGTTCAACAGCCATTGTCATAAGTGATAGAAATATAGGCAAAACCAGCACAACACCTACATTTCTGCAATAGCCTGTGAAAAAATGCATGGCAAAATATCCAAAATCCCACTTCCAAATTCCCAGCAAATTCAATGCTACTATCTTGTATATTCCATAAAGAACAGCTGACGCCAAACAAACTGCTAGGATAAACCACACATTCTTCTTAAGAAACCCCAGAAGAAGCTTCCATATTGTGCTTTCATCTTCCTTATTTCCCTTTTGTTCCTCTCTTCTAGCTGTCAGGCATTCCTTTATCTCATCATTGAACATCTCAGCAGTAGTTTTCTTGTCCTTTGCTTCGCCTAGCTCAAGCAAAATCTGTCTCAGGAAAACTCTAGCAAGCGCTTCCTTCTCATATTTCCATGCATTTATCTGAAAAACTTTGTAACCAGACTTATTATCAAGCTCAGATTTAACCATATTAATAAGTGAGGATTTTCCCAATCCCCACTTACCAATAACAGCTATATTGTATGGTGTCTTATTATTCTCAAGAATCTTAAAGATATTTTTCTTAAGATCATTGGTATTAAAAAAATCACCATTTACATTTTCTAATTCTGAATCTGTCAAAAAATATTTTTTCCCCATTTATAATTCCCCTTAACTACTTTCACCCCTGAATTTAATGGATATCTCTTCACTACACTATAATTTTGAATGTCATCAGCCCATTACGATAGTACTATTATACGATATCCACAGGCATAACTAGTCTTATAAATCGTTCTGCTGTTTTGTTGGTTTTTGTTGGTTTGTGTTGAATTTTGTCGAATACTAGAGTACAATGATTTTATTCGGAGGATTGTAAATATATGGAAAACCAACACGAATTAACAGTTTTACTTGTTGAAGATGATAAATTTGCATGTGATGAGATACGTGATTATATAGATCAGCTTGATGATATGCGACTGGTCGGTGTCACTGACGATGGGAACGAAGCTCTTGATATGGTTAAATACCATGTCCCTGACGCAATTATTCTAGATCTTGAACTTCATCAGGGTGGAGGAAATGGATTAATCTTCTTATCAAAACTACATGACATGGGTATGAACAAACTGCCTTATGTACTAATTACTACGCAAAACACTAGTAATGTAACTCTCGAGGCAGCGAGACAACTGGGTGCAGATTTTATAATTACCAAATATGAAAAGGACTACACCGGTCAAAATCCAGTAGAATTATTGCGTATGATGAGGAATGCCATACAAAGACATTCCACACCAGACACAACTCCTCCAATCACTCCTGCTGAACAGGATCGCAAGCTTACCATTCGTATCCATCGTGAACTAGATGCTGTTGGCATAAGCCCTAAGGCTATCGGTTATGAATATTTAACCGAGGCAATAGTCATTGCAACCAAAGAGACCGTACCAAACCTTGCCAGACAAATTGCTAGTAAACATAGCAAAACACCTGCTAGTGTTGAACGTGCCATGCAAAATGCCATTAACAGGGCATGGTCAAATGGTAATCCTGAAGAATTAGCTCGTAAATATACAGCAGTAATTAACTATGAGCGTGGAGTTCCTACTTTGACTGAATTTATTTACCATTATGCAAATAAATTTAGAAATGAACTGGTTTAATTAGCATTTAATCATCAACGACCAAAACTCTAAGATTTTTTGTAACATAATGCCACCTCCTTTTTTAGGAGATTACACTTACTGTTTCAAAACTCTTATTATGCTATAACATTGTTTTTTATTAGGAAATGTAGAATATGATTATATCGATTATAAAGAATTCCATTATTGTTTTCACAAGTTTTTATACTTGTCTCAAGCTGTATAAGCTAGAAAAAATTTCATATAATAAAGGAATTATTTGTATTTTACTATCTATTATTTTAGGATTCTGTACATATATAATTAAATCTCTATTTCCAGGATTTTCATATTGTTTTTTGGCATTGTCTTTTTATACTTCTTATTCTTTACTTAATGGTGCCATTTCAAGAATTGGTCTATTTTTATCAATGATGTCACTATGTTTAAATCTATTGCTATATGCCTGTTTATCATTTATTTCATCTGTAGTTGCTACACTTATTTTTCCTAATAATAATTTTTCACAGTTGCAAACTTTTATATTAATTACAAGCTTTCTGTATCCTTTGTTGTTGTTAATTCTATTAAATACCAAACGACTAGTTAATGGTTTTTCCGCAATCATTTCACCTAATGTGATCCGTTACGGAACAATACTTTCAATATTCATTTTATTAATATTTACTCTTGAACAGACTTCTACTTTTGCTGAATTTTACTACCGATTATTAAGAGTTTTTATTATTGTTATATTA
>CAMFPD010000136.1 GCA_945971355.1 uncultured Lachnobacterium sp. | reverse complement strand
ATATAAGGATATGGAAAGCATCATTTATTGTAATTGTCCATACACAGTAGAGGAATTTGGAAAACTTCTGGATGAGGAATTAGAGGTTACCCCAAGCAGCTTTAAGGATCCAGATCCATATAGCGGAGAAATCACACTAAAACGTGTAAATAAGGCAACAGGAATACAGAAGGTGATTGATGAACTCGGAGCAAAACAGGAGGATACAATCGGTTTTGGAGACGGAGCAAATGATATAGATATGCTTCGATTTGCCGGTGTTGGAGTAGCAATGGGAAATGCTCAGGACTGTGCCCTTGAGGCTGCTGACATGATAACAGATGATATCAGGGAAGATGGCCTTTATAACGCCATGATTAAGTTAGGCCTTATTTAAGGTTATTCATATGATTGGGTTTATCAAATGATTTTTTATTACAAAACATACATTACAAAATATACAGTACAAAACACACAGCGCAAAACGTACAGCGCAAAACGTACAATACAAAATGTACAGTACAAAAAATTATAAAAATAAGTCCAGACATATTAACAGTTAATTATATTAAGTTTTTGAAATAGTAGTTGAAATGAATAATTTAGTGTGCTATAACTGTAAACTATAAAAAGATAAAAATCAAATGCATTGAAGGAGACTCTAATCTTCAGACACCGACAGGAATACAGCGTCACCGACTGAGAGCGCTGTTTGGAAGAGGAGATGAAGGGAACACTCTGGAGCAGACTGGTTGAGCGCGTTTGCAGGTAGGTCAGTACGTCAGTCCACGTTACGGATAAGAGTGGAAGATGAAAGCACAGACTTTAATGTGTGTATCATTTTCAAAGCGGGTGGTACCGCGGAATGTTGAATTTTCGCCCCGAAGCATTAATTTGCTTCGGGGCTTTTTGCATATATAGGCAAAGACTTCCGTCCCGCTTAAAAAACAAAAAAGGAGCACGAAACATGGAATTTTTGACAGGAGTAGAAAAGAAGGAAACTCTCGAAATCCCAGAGATTTTAGCAGGAGATTACGAGGGTAAAAACATCAAGGTATCTGGAGCAATTCACACAATCCGTGATATGGGAGATGTGGCATTTATTGTTCTGAGAAAAGCGGCTGGTTTGGTACAGTGCATTTATGAAGAGGGCAAATCACAGTTTGACATTCGTACTTTGAAGGAAGGCGACACTGTTGAGGTCAACGGCACATACAAGTCTGAGGACAGAGCTCCAAATGGATTTGAACTTAGACTTGATACGGTAGAGGTGTTATCAGAGCCAGCAGAACCATTACCACTTCAGATTAACAAGTGGAAACTCAATACTTCTCTTGAGGCAAAATTAAACAACAGAGCGGTTGCGCTTAGAAACCCAAGGGAGAGAGCTGTATTTAGAATTCAGGAGGGAATCACAAGAGGGTTCAGAGATTTCCTTTACCAGAATGGATTCACAGAGATTCACACACCTAAGCTTGGAGCAAAGTCAGCAGAGGGTGGAGCGAATCTTTTCAAGCTGGAGTACTTTCACAGACCAGCGATTTTGCAGCAGAGTCCACAGTTTTACAAACAGATGATGGTTGGAGTTTTCGACAGGGTATTTGAGACTGCTCCTGTATTCAGAGCTGAAAAGCACAATACAAAAAGACATTTGAATGAATATACATCCCTGGATTTTGAGATGGGCTACATTGATGGTTTTGAGGATATCATGGCCATGGAAACAGGATTTCTTCAGTACACAATGGAACTTCTCAAAACAAGCTATGCTAAGGAGCTTGAGATTCTTAAGATTGAGCTTCCTGATGTTTCAAGGATTCCAAGGGTGAGATTTGATGAGGCAAAACAGAGAGTTGCAGAGAAGTACGACAGACAGTTTAGAAATCCTTTTGATTTAGAGCCAGAGGAGGAACTTCTCATCGGTAAATATTTCAAGGAAGAGTATGGCAGTGATTTTGTATTTGTAACTCATTATCCATCAAAAAAGAGACCATTTTATGCCATGGACGATCCAGCAGATGAGACATATACATTAAGCTTTGATTTGTTATTCAGAGGACTTGAAATAACAACCGGTGGACAGAGAATCCACGATTATAACAAGCTTCTTGAGAAAATCGAAAAGAGAGGCATGGAGACAGAGGGAATGGAACATTATCTGTCAGCTTTTAAATACGGAATGCCACCTCATGGAGGACTTGGAATTGGACTTGAGAGATTAACCATGCAGCTTATAGGTGAGGACAATGTAAGAGAGGCAACTCTTTTCCCAAGAGATTTGAGCAGATTAGAGCCATAGGAATATATAAGAAACGGAGTAAATTATGAACCATTTAGGTACAAGGGAGTTGGCCACAGAGCGCCTGACTCTCAGAAGATTTGAAATAGAGGATGCTGAGAATATGTTTTACAACTGGGCAAGTGACCCAGAGGTAACAAAGTATCTCACATGGCCGACTCATAAGAGTGTAGAGGTGACAGAGACAATCATAAAGGAATGGGTATCCCAGTATGACAGGAAGGACTTTTACCAGTGGGCAATTGAGCTTAATGATTTGGAGCAGCCAATCGGAACAATTTCAGTGATAGAAGTTAAGGAAGATATAGAGGCTGTTGAAATCGGATATTGCATCGGAAGAGAATTCTGGAATAAAGGATATACTTCTGAAGCATTGAGAGAGATTATCAGATTTTTTATAGTTGAGGTTGGGGCTGGAAGAGTTGCAGCAAGACACGATATAAATAATCCTAATTCAGGAAAAGTTATGGCATCTGCAGGTATGGAGTATGAGGGCACCTTAAGATGTGCTGATAAGAATAATCAGGGAATCTGTGATGTGGCATATTATTCCAAAATCAGAAGTGCAGCCCTTGATGAAGCAGATGATGTGGAGGAAGAGGCACCAGAGGCAGTTGCAACAAAGGTCATGGGAGAGGACGGAGTAATGAGAAATGTCATCTCAGATGAGACCATGGAGTATGTTGGTATTCTTGCAAAGCTTGAGCTTTCTCCAGAGGAGGCAGAGGCTGCAAAGAAGGATATGGCAGATATGCTTGACTACATTGACAAGCTAGACGAATTAGACACAACCGGAATTGAGCCAATGAGTCATGTATTCCCGGTGAACAATGTGTTCAGGGAGGATGTTGTGGCTAATGGTGATGGAAGTGAGGCAACACTTGCCAATGCACCAGTGAAGAAGGATGGCGGCTTTAAGGTGCCAAAGACAATCGGAGAATAATTTGCGGCAAGGAGAATTGAAAATGAGTTTAATGAGTTTAACTGCCGTGGAATTAGGCAGAAAAATAAAAGAAAAAGAGATTACTGCTGTGGAAGCTGCAAAGGCTGCAATTGAGGCAGTAAAGGCAAAAGAAGATAAAGTAAACAGCTTTGTGACAGTTGTTGATGAGGAAGCAATCCTAAAAAGAGCAGAGGCTGTACAGGAAGCGATTGAAGCAGGAAAGCTGACAGGCCCACTTGCAGGAGTTCCTGTTGCAATCAAGGATAACATGTGTACTGAGGGAATCAAGACAACATGTTCATCTAAGATTTTATATAATTTTGTTCCAACCTACTCATCA
Source organism: uncultured Lachnobacterium sp. (assembly GCA_945971355.1). GTDB lineage: Bacteria > Bacillota > Clostridia > Lachnospirales > Lachnospiraceae > Roseburia. Next base: position 2,568 of record CAMFPD010000136.1, on the reverse strand, counting down.
GAGGCGGTGAAAAAGCTTGAGGAAGCAGGGGCAGTAATTATTGGAAAAACAAATATGGATGAGTTTGCCATGGGAAGTACTACAGAGACTTCTGCATATGGAGAGACAAAAAATCCATGGAACACAGACCACGTGCCAGGCGGTTCCTCAGGTGGAAGCTGTGCAGCAGTTGCCGCAGAGGAGGTTCCATACGCACTTGGTTCAGACACTGGTGGATCAATCAGGCAGCCAAGTTCATTCTGCGGAGTTACAGGAATAAAGCCAACCTATGGAACTGTGTCACGTTACGGACTTATTGCTTACGGTTCATCTCTAGATCAGATTGGACCAGTTGCAAAGGATGTAACTGATTGCGCAACTATTTTAGAAACAATCACTTCTTACGATGAAAAGGATTCGACCTCCGTAAAAAGAGATGACACTAAATTTACAGAGGCACTGGTTGATGATGTAAAGGGAATGAAAATAGGTATTCCAAGAGATTACTTTGGAGATGGACTTGACTCGGAGGTAAAGGAATCAGTGCTTGCAGCTGCAAAGGTTCTTGAGGAGAAAGGTGCAATCGTAGAGGAGTTTGACCTTGGACTGGTAGAGTATGCAATTCCTGCATATTATGTAATTGCCTGTGCAGAGGCAAGCTCAAACCTTGCAAGATTCGATGGTGTTAAATACGGATATAGAACAGAAGAATATACTGACCTTCACAATATGTACAAGAAATCCCGTTCAGAAGGCTTTGGTGCAGAGGTAAAGAGAAGAATAATGCTTGGCTCCTTTGTTCTCTCATCCGGATATTATGACGCATATTATTTGAAAGCTTTGAGAGTGAAGGCTCTTATTAAAAAAGCATTTGATGAGGCATTTGCAAAATACGATGTAATACTTGGACCAGCTGCGCCTACAACAGCACCAAAATTAGGTGAGAGCTTAAGTGATCCTATCCAGATGTACCTTGGGGATATTTACACAATATCCGTAAACCTTGCAGGACTTCCAGGTATATCTCTTCCATGTGGAGTTGACAAATCAGGACTTCCAATAGGTTTACAGCTTATTGGAGATTGCTTTAAAGAGAAGAATATAATTCGTGCAGCCTACAGTTATGAGTGTACCAGGGAATATAAGCATAGCCCTATGGCAGCAGAGTAGAGAGGAGGAGAATATGAAAAATTATGAGACAGTCATTGGACTTGAGGTCCATGTAGAATTAGCCACAAAAACAAAAATTTTCTGCTCCTGCTCAACAGAATTCGGAGGAGCACCAAACACACATACATGTCCGGTTTGTACAGGACAGCCAGGTTCATTACCTGTTTTAAACAAGCAGGTTGTGGAGTATGCAGTTGCAGTTGGACTTGCAACAAACTGTACAATTACACAGTACAGCAAATTTGATAGAAAGAACTATTTTTATCCAGATAACCCACAAAACTATCAGATATCACAGCTTTATCTTCCGATTTGCAGAAATGGTCATGTGGAGATTGAGACAGCAAATGGCAGGAAGAACGTAAGAATCCATGAAATTCACATGGAGGAGGATGCAGGAAAGCTTGTTCATGATGAGTGGGAGGATGTATCTATCGTTGACTACAACCGTTCAGGAGTTCCACTTATTGAGATAGTTTCAGAGCCGGATATGCGTTCGGCAGAGGAGGTAATTGCGTATCTTGAAACTCTTCGTCAGACTATCCAGTATCTTGGGGCATCTGATTGTAAATTAAATGAAGGCTCAATGAGAGCTGACGTCAATATATCTGTCAGAGAAGTTGGTTCCAAGAAGTTTGGAACTCGTACAGAGATGAAAAACTTAAACTCCTTCAAAGCAATTGCCCATGCAATCGAAGGTGAGAGGGAGAGACAGATAGAGCTTCTTGAAATGGGAAGAAAGGTAATACAGGAAACCCGTAGATGGGATGATAACAAGGAAGCTTCCCATGCAATGCGTTCCAAGGAAGATGCACAGGACTATCGTTATTTCCCAGAGCCAGATTTGGTGCCAATAGTAGTTTCCGATGAATGGATAGCACAGATAAAAGCAAAGCAGCCAGAATTAAGACCCGAGCGACTTGCCAGATATAAAAAGGAATATGATATTCCAGAGTATGATGCAAAAATAATCACCGAGTCTAAGCACATGGCTGATGTGTTTGAGGCAACAACCAAAATCTGTGGCAAACCCAAGAAAGTATCTAACTGGCTTATGGGAGAAACCATGCGCCTCTTAAAAGAAAAGGATATGGAGGCAGAAGATATAAACTTCTCACCAGTAAACCTTGCAAAGCTCGTTGAACTTACTGAGGCAGGAACAATCAATTCAAGTGTTGCGAAGGATGTGTTCGAGAAAATATTCACAGAGGATATCGATCCTGAACAGTATGTGGAGAAAAATGGCTTAAAGAATATGAATGATGAGGGCGAGCTTAGAGCCACTATTCAGAAGATTCTGGATGACAACCCACAATCAGTTGCAGATTATAGAAGCGGTAAGGAGAAAGCTCTGGCATTCATTGTTGGCCAGACGATGAGAGCAACAAAGGGCAAGGCAAATCCTGGAATTGTAAACAA
>CAMFPD010000135.1 GCA_945971355.1 uncultured Lachnobacterium sp. | reverse complement strand
TGCGTTTTGCTTCGTTTATATTTTCCATTAAAAAGGGTATTGCCTGCATCATATCTGATGGCTTTTCTTTTTGTTCAAAGGATTGAATAAATTCTTGTTTTGTCACAATATCTCCTAATTATTTTAATGATTGTCAAGAACACTGAAAATACTTAAAAAAGTATCAATTGTTTCCTGTTCCTTTGGGGTACAAAATTTTTTGACTGCATTTAATATTGCAGTTCGTCTGCTGGCAGGATCTGTTGTTTCTGCTGCCACCAGAGTCTGATTGGAATCAGAAAATAAATTCAGGCAGTTTATCATTTGTATATATTGAATCATTAATGAAAACTGCTTTTGTTTATTGGCAGGTAAATAAGGAACAATAGATTTGATAATCTGAAGCTCCTTAGTCTGTGTCATTTCATCATATGGCGTGAATATTGAGTCATTTTCGTTCATGTACATTTTCCTTTGATTTCTTTTTAATATGTATATGTTTTGAAATTCGATATTACACTGAATTTTCCCATATACAAGAAAAAAGAAGCGATTTTAATAAATATGTATGCGTAACTACTCACATTATGCATAAATTTTCATATATATAATAAAAAAGGAAAATATGTATGGGAAGACTTATTATCGATGGTAACAATGTATATGAGATAGATGAAAATTGCATAAAAAATCATAAGGTAAGTGAACAATGCAAAGTTCTTGAAAAACTAAAGGAATTTGAAAACATGGAGAAAGACTCATATACAAACAATAAACAGAATGTGAAGCGGACCATATAGGCCCGCTTCAATAAGGTGGAATTTAGAAAATAGAAGAACCGTTGCAACCACCGCAGCATAATAACAATAAGATGATGATAAGACAGCTGTTGTTGCTGTTGTCTGAACATCCGCATCCGCCACTAAAATTCATACCATTACCACCACAGCAACAGAAGAGGAGGATGATAATCCAGATAATAGAATTACATCCACATCCATTCATTTCATTACATCCACAGTTTGTAGCAGCTAAATCACTCATACGTGACCTCCAAAAAATTTGATTTACAGTATAGTCTATGTGCAGTGATAAAATGTGTTACAAAAAAATATTGACGATACAAGTATAATTGTATACAATTATTCAAGAGTAATTATTCATAAGAAATGTATAAAAATTTGGAGATGAAAAAATGAGAGATGTAATAATGAACAACAAGACTAACTTATTGCAGCTAGAAGAACATTTTTATCAGCTTGCAGATGTTAGTGAACCTAATACTTTTAGAAATTTGTTTCCTTATTCTGAAATTCCAAAAATTGCGTTCAATGACAGAATTGTGCCACATAATATGCCGGAGGATATCTGGATTACTGATACTACATTTAGGGATGGACAACAGTCTAGAGCACCGTATACAACAGAACAGATAGTAACAATTTATGATTATATGCACAGGCTTGGTGGACCTAAGGGTAAAATCCGCCAGAGCGAGTTTTTCTTATATAGTAAAAAGGACAGAGATGCTGTGTACAAGTGTCTTGAGAGAGGATACAAGTTCCCGGAAGTAACAGCATGGATTAGAGCAAATAAGCAGGATTTCGAGCTTGTTAAGGAAATTGGATTAAGAGAGACTGGTATCCTTGTAAGTTGTTCAGATTATCACATTTTCTATAAGATGAAGATGACTAGAAAAGAGGTTATGAATCTCTACTTAAGTGTTATTAGAGAGTGCCTTGAAACTGGGGTGAGCCCAAGATGTCATCTGGAGGATATTACACGATCTGATATTTATGGATTTGTTATTCCATTCTGTGTTGAGCTTATGAAGCTCATGGATGAATACAAGATTCCAATTAAGATACGTGCCTGCGATACTATGGGATATGGTGTAAATTTCCCAGGCGCAGTTATTCCAAGAAGTGTACCTGGTATAATTTATGGTCTTACTACTCATGCAGGTGTTCCATCAGAGCTTATTGAGTGGCATGGTCATAATGATTTTTATAAAGCAGTTAATAACTCAACAACAGCATGGCTGTATGGAGCAAGCGGTGTTAACTGTTCTATGTTTGGAATCGGGGAGAGAACAGGAAATACACCTCTTGAGGCTATGGTATTTGAGTATGCACAGCTCAAGGGTACTCTTGATGGTATGGACACAACTGTTATTACAGAGATGGCAGAGTACTTTGAAAAAGAGCTTGGATACAAGCAGCCGAGCAGAACTCCGTTTGTAGGAAGCAATTTTAATGTTACAAGAGCAGGAATTCATGCTGATGGACTTCTTAAAAATGAGGAGATTTATAATATTTTTGACACTGGAAAATTCCTTAACAGACCACCACTTGTAGCTGTTTCAAACACATCTGGTCTTGCTGGAATTGCACATTGGATTAATACATATTACAGACTGCCGGATGAGAGAAAGGTAGATAAGAATTCTGAGCTTGTTACAAGAGTTAAGGCATGGGTTGACGAACAGTACAGCGAGGGTAGAATCACTGTAATAACTGACAATGAATTGGTTGTAAAAATTACAGAGTGCTGCAACGAGCTTGGTATCATATTATAAAGAGGTAGGATATGTCAGAAGATAATTACTCTTTGGGTTCCAGGGTGTATAGGACTATCAGGGATGATATCCTTGAGGGGAAATATCATTCTGGTGATGAACTCAAAGAAAAAAACATAGGTGATGAGCTTGGAGTTAGCAGAACCCCTGTGAGAGAAGCACTTAGACAGCTTGAACTCGAAGGACTGGTATCGATTGTTCCAAATAAGGGAGCTTTCGTTATAGGTGTGTCACTTCAGGACATACAGGATATATATGAAATCAGGGCATTACTTGAAGGTTTGTGTGCAAAATGGGCTGCAATCAACATCTCAGATGAACAGATTACAGAGATGGATGAGAATTTGGTGCTGTCGGAGTTTCACGAATCAAAGGGAAACTATGAACAGCTTGTATCTTTGGATAACAGATTTCATGAAATTATGTATGAAGCATCTGGAAGTAAGGAGTTAAAGCGAGTGCTTAAGGATTATCATGAATATGTCCTTCGAGTTAGAAAGAATTCACTAGGCGCCGCAGGAAGGGCTAAAAACTCTACAGCAGAGCATCGGAAAATTGCAGAAGCAATTAAAGCTCACGATGCTCTTCGTGCTGAAGAATGTGCAAGAACACATATAAAGAGCACCAAAGAAAATATGGATAAAATGGGTTGGGAAAACCTAATGAATTAAAGGAGATTAAAATGGAAAAAATTAAAATGACTACACCACTTGTTGAAATGGATGGAGATGAGATGACACGTATTCTCTGGAAAATGATCAAGGATGAATTGTTATTACCTTTTGTAGATTTAAAAACAGAGTATTATGATTTGGGTCTGGAGGAGAGAAATCGTACAAATGACCAGGTTACAATTGATTCTGCAAATGCCACAAAGAAATATGGTGTTGCAGTAAAGTGTGCAACAATTACACCGAACGCTGCCCGTATGACTGAATACAATCTCAAAGAAATGTGGAAGAGCCCTAATGGTACAATTAGAGCTATGCTGGATGGAACTGTTTTTAGAGCTCCAATCGTTGTTAAGGGAATTGAGCCTAATGTTAAGACTTGGGCAAAGCCTATCACTATTGCGAGACATGCATATGGTGATGTATATAAGGCTACTGAGATGAAGATTCCAGGTGCAGGAAAGGCTGAGCTTGTATATACAGCAGAGGATGGAACAGAGGTAAGAGAGTTGATTCATAACTTTACCGGAGCTGGAGTTATCCAGGGACAGCATAACCTTGATGATTCTATCGAGAGCTTTGCGCATAGCTGCTTTAAATATGCATTAGATACAAAGCAGGATTTATGGTTTGCAACAAAGGATACTATTTCCAAGAAGTATGACCATACATTCAAGGATATCTTCCAGGAAATCTTTGATGCTGACTACAAGGATGAATTTGAAAAAACAGGAATTACATACTTCTATACACTTATTGATGATGCAGTAGCTCGTGTTATGAAATCTGAGGGTGGATTTATCTGGGCATGTAAGAACTATGATGGAGATGTAATGAGTGATATGATTTCATCTGCATTTGGTTCACTTGCCATGATGACATCTGTTCTTGTATCACCAAATGGATACTATGAGTATGAGGCTGCTCATGGAACTGTTCAGAGACATTATTATAAGCATCTTAAGGGTGAGGAGACATCAACAAACTCTGTTGCAACAATTTTTGCATGGACAGGAGCTCTTAGAAAACGTGGAGAACTGGATGGAATCAGTGAGCTTTCAAGATTTGCTGATAAGCTTGAGGAAGCATGCCTTAAGACTATTGAGTCTGGAAAGATGACAAAGGATCTTGCATTGATTACTACAATTGAAAATCCTACTGTATTGAATAGTGAAGGCTTTATCAAGGCAATCAGAGAAGAATTGACAGCTATTCTCTAAAATAACAAAGGAATTCCCTAACTAATTATTGTGTTAAAAATTTCACACATTGACAGTGAGAAATAATAAAACTATAATTAGCTTAGGGTTTTCTTTTGGTTATAAGGAACCGTGATAGGAGGAGAATACGTTGGAAAAAGATATTTCACAGGCTGTAATTCGCAGAATGCCAAGGTATTATAGATATTTAGGAGAATTGTTGGACGAGGGTGTGGAGAGAATTTCGTCAAACGATTTAAGCAATAGAATGAAGGTGACTGCTTCCCAGATAAGACAGGATTTAAATAATTTTGGTGGTTTTGGGCAACAGGGATATGGATACAATGTTCAGTATCTGTATGATGAAATTGGAAAAATATTAGGACTTGACCGACAGCACAATATTATTGTAATCGGAGCAGGAAATTTAGGACAGGCACTTGCAAATTATACGAAATTTGAAAAACTTGGATTTAAAATAGTAGCTCTTTTTGATGTCAATCCTGAATTGAAGGGAAAAAGTGTGAGAGATATTCCAATACTTATGCTCAGTGAACTTGATGATTATTGTGCAAATAACCAGGTGGACATTGCTGCACTTACAATGCCAAAGTCGAAGGCTGATTCTATTGCACAAAAGTTAGTTGATTTGGGTGTTATGGCTATTTGGAATTTTGCTCACGTGGATTTAGATATTGAGAAAAATGAAGATGTTGTAGTAGAGAGTGTGCATTTGTCTGACAGCTTAATGCAATTGAGTTATAATATTGTAAAAAACTCAAAGTAACATTTTGGGGGGTGTTTCTGTGAAAACAGAGGAAGAATTTAAAAAAGCATTGTCAAATAAAAACATCCCGATACTGGTGCTTGACCAAAAATGGCATAGACTATTTGCAATTCATGGAAAAACAGATGAAATCAAAGAAACAGAGGCAGAAGTTAGTGAATTGCTTGCACTTCAGGGAAAGATAAATAACGAACTGAAGAAATTAAAAAAAATCAAGAGTCAGTTAATGGATGACATAGTTCAGAACATGGACGATGAAAATGACAATAGTGCTGAACGAGAGAAGAAAAGACAGGAAAATAAAAAACTCATAGACGAAGTGAATGAAAAGATTGCCGAGGAAGAAGATAGATTGTTGGAAATTCCTAAGGAAATCAAAGATGCAAATGAGCGGTTAATGATTTTGTCTATGGATTATTTTTATTCTAAGATAAGGGTGAATCATACTGAAGCACAGGAGATTGAAGAATGGATTGCGCAGGTCAGAATAGACTTGAAGAAAAATATAATCCGCAAACAGAATAGAACCATAAACAATAAGGAAATCTATTCCTACCTACATGATATATTTGGAGCAGAGGTACTTGATTTGTTTGATATACAGTACGATGACCCTATGATTGATAATAAAGAAAGTTGAGAGGCAGCTTAATTGAAATATCTTGTTACAGGAAAAGAGATGAAGCTTCTGGATGATAATACATCAATGCATTTCCATGTGCCATCAATGGTACTGATGGAGCAGGCAGCAATGAAATTTGTCCAGGAGCTTATTGCATATTTTGAGTTAGAATCAAATGAAAAAACAAAAATACTTGTGGTGTGTGGTACTGGAAATAATGGTGCAGATGGAATTGCAATTGCAAGATTGTTGAATCAAAAGGGGATTACAACGGATATTTATCTGGCAGATGCGGCTAAGTCTGGA
>CAMFPD010000134.1 GCA_945971355.1 uncultured Lachnobacterium sp. | reverse complement strand
TGGAGAATGGATAAATGAACCTCTCGTGTGGGTGGAGGGGGGATTTATGCTACAAAAAAACACCAGCCCTTGCCTGGCGGCGTGAGGGATGGTGTTTTTGAAATGTTGTTTGCGAGGATCAGTGGAGGTTGAGTTCTGCACGGATGAATTCGAAGCACTTCTTCAGATTATCCTGGTTCGAGTAGTAGTAAAACCTTGTCCCGTTTTGTTTGTAGTACACTAGATCACTGTCCACAAGCTGGTTCATATGGTGAGAAACAGTTGCGGTTGTAAGGCCAAGCCGACCTGCTATTTCATTTCCGAAGGAAGGCTCAGTTTTTATATTAGATAAAATAGCGAATCGATTTTTTTCACTTATAAGCTTTAGTGCGTTTAAGTAATACTCTTCGTCCCATAAATGTGGTGGAGCTGTCTCGTTGTAGGACAAAGGATATTCATCACAGTATAGTATGCCAATAGAAATTGCAAGTGGTGCTAAATATTCTCCTGTATCATCATCCATATTGAAAGAGATGCCTGTTATAAATGGAGAAAAAATGTCGAGAGCAATTACATATCCCAGTGGATTATGCGGCATATCAGCTATTGCCTTAGATTCTTTGGCAAAATGCTCTATGAAATCCTCGTCTCCTATTTTGTTATCCCAATAATCTTTGGTATCACACATTATTTTGGATAATTCTTTGTGGTGCCTTTGGAGAATTTGGCTGGTTCGTTGTATATAACCTAATATTTTATCCAGGTGAGTTTTGTAATTCAGGTAGCAATCCTCCAGCTTTAAACAATTTTCTTTTGAAATATTTAAAGATATAATGAAACGCAGTATATCATCGTCTGTTTTTAGCTTGCTAAATTGAGTGGAGTCACGTAGCGAATTTCCAAGTCCCTGGAGGGTCTCCGCAAATTTAATTGTGAATTCTTCACGACTCATGTTTAACATGTTTTCTGTGTAGTCCTCGATAGAAATAAGTTTTGAATGATTAAATTCTTCCCATAAAAGCAGAATTCTTCCTATACAATCACGATAACCAGTTTCTGTAACTGGTTTAAAGTAGTATTCAAATTCCTTCCAATCGGTTTTGAATTCTTCTTTAAATTCTTTTTGTATTTGGGATAAGCATTTTATCTCGTCTTTTTTTACATCGAGGAGGGCTTTGTAATCATATGCACTTTTACGCACAGTTTCCACGATATATTCCTCATAGCTTACATTGCGCCCCATAAATATTAAAAGTGAGATGCTTTCACTCAAATAGTCAACATCAGTTCTTATATCCATATATAACCTCTTAATTTGTTGTTAGCTTGTTTTCGAAATAGGATAGATATTTTTTCAGTGTTTCTTTGTTTAATTTGTAATACAGTTTGTTGTTAGTTTTTGTTATTGTCACTATGTCTGATGCGTACAAGGTTCCCATATGGTGGGATACCGTGGCACTGGTAAGTCCAAGGTGGTTTGCAATCTCAGAGGCATATGCCTCCTTGTGGGAAATGTATTTTAAAATTTCAAAGCGGCTTGGATCGGCCAAAAGCTTTATGGCATCAAGACATTTCTCCTCATTTTGTCCTGGGTCAAAGCCGGAAAGTACAGTGTTAGGGGTCAATGCAGAACCATATAAAACTCCCAGGGTCAAGGTTGAAGACTTCGTATATTCTCCAGTTGTTTCATCAAAAGGAGCCTCAAGGGAAAAACCAAAAGGAAAAAGGCTTGGTCGAAGCATGTATCCAAAAGGGTTTATTTCCATATCTGGAAGTAAAGCGAAATCCTCTTTTAAAAATGTGTAGAAATCCCTGGCGCCAATGCACTGTTCCCAATAGGAGAAAAAGCGTGAAAAGAGTTTATCAAGCTCATTTTCATACTCACTTATAAATGAGATTATTCTTTCAAAAATAGTACGGAGCTTTTTCAGGTGTTCTGTTCTATGAAAATAAAAATCCTGCAAACACCATTTGACCTCGGTTGGAATATCCATTTGAAGAATGTAGTTTACCACATCAGCAGCAGATGAAAGCGTACCCTGACCAGCATCGCTTTTGATAATGGTATTGTTGTAGGAGGATAGTATTCCATGTAGCTTTTGGTGATATTCGTCATCTGATATCTCTGTTAATTTTGTCATATATTCATCCAGAGTTCCTGTCAAATTAGCAAAGATTCCTGATTGTAATGTGAGAACTCCGTATGCTGCCTCGTATTTGCCCTCGGAATCAGGTGCGGCAAAATAGAAACGAATATCTTCGTCTATATCTGAAAGAGACCGTAAGGCGTCCTTTTGCATTTTGTGAAATAAATCGATTGTCTCACAATTTTCAGAGAAAAAGGCCTCTCTATCTATTGGGTAGTTTTTCAACATATCATTTACAGCTGTATCTAAATCCTTGCTGGAACAGTAGCAGGCAAGGAAATCGTATGAGAGCTGCAATAAATGTGATGATGTATAGTTTTCATGGTTATTTTCGTTCATTAGATAGTCCTCAAAAATAAAGTTAGATATATATCTAAAAATAATTATTGACATTTGTCTAATGATATTATAACATGAATCTAAATTAATATCAAACATATATCTAACATTAATGTTTGATTATTGTTTAACATATGTTTGATATTGATTATTTGAGTAATGCATGTTATTAGACTGGTGATATCAGTTGCATAAGAAGAGGAGAATGAAAATGGAAAAAACAGACTACAAAATCATTCCTTTAATTAAGAGAATGCTGGCTGTTGTGGCGAAGGAAGACAAAAAGCAGTTTTTCAGGGTAGCATGTCTGACTATTTTTGCAGGTATATACCCATTTATGAGTGTTGTACTTCCAAAGATTGCAATAGGAACATTAGAACAATTTGGAAAAGACGCTGTTAAGCCGCTTGTAATTGTGCTTTTGGTATATTTAGCTATTGCTGGACTGTGTGGATTCATGAACAATTATCTGACTCAGGTTATCAGTGCTGAGAATATGAGAATAAGGCTGCGCTATATAATCAGGTGCAGCGAGAAGATACAAAACATGGATTATAAAAATGTTGAGGATTCCACATTCTGGGAAAAGTACGATAAGGCAATGAATGCAGGAAACAACAATGCAGAGGGAATTGAAGGCCTTTATAATCATCTGGCAAAGCTTCCTGCCATGACTATTACATTGATTGGTATGTGTGTTGTTGGAATGACCCTCAGTCCATTTGTGGTGCTGGCATTGGTTTTGCATGTGATTGTAATAATGTGGGTATCTGCCAAGGTGCATGACCTGGAATATGCCAAAAAAGAGGATATAGCTAAAGCTTCAAGAAGGATGAGATATTTCAGAAATACAACACAGGATTTTACATTTGGAAAGGATATAAGAATTTTTGATTTAAGACAGCGTATACTCGATAATTATAAAAGTGAAATCAATGCTTATGTAGGTGTAAAAAGAATGCTTGCCAATAAAAAATTTTGGCTTGGGGGAGCGAGCCTTTTAACCCTTCTTCTGACAAATGTTGTTATGTATGGAATTCTTATAGAAAAAACATATAATGGAATGCCAATTAGCTCATTTACAATGTATGTGGCGCTTATAACAAGTCTTATGGCACTTATGATTGAGTATGGGGAATATATGACATTTATCAGAAATGAGGGTGAGTATGTTAATGATTACTTCCGACTGATTGATGCACCTCTTATCACGGAAGGTGAGCAGTCACCAAAGATAGATGGACAGGTGGAAATTGTTTTTGATCATGTAACCTTCAGATACCCTAATACAGATGTGGATATATATAAGGACTTCTCCTTCACAATTCATAAGGGAGAGAGGCTTGCAATTGTTGGTATAAATGGTGCGGGAAAATCTACTCTGGTTAAGTTAATCTGTGGTTTATATGAGCCTAATGAAGGTCACATATATATAAATGGTATTGATATCAGAGAATGGAATAAGCAGGCTCTTTATGACTTGTATTCTACTGTATTTCAGGATTTCAATATACTCGCATTTACCCTCAGGGAAAATGTAACCTGCAAAAATGAAAATTCCGATGATGATAAAGTCAGGGAAGTATTAGAAAGAGTGGGACTTGGAAAGAAATTAAGTAGTCTGGATAAGGGACTTGATCAAATGATGCTCAAGGTTATAGATGAGCAGGGAACTGATTTCTCAGGAGGAGAGAGACAGAAGCTTGCAATTGCCAGAGCTCTCTACAAGGATGCACCAATGATAATAATGGATGAGCCTACAGCTGCCCTCGATGCTCTTGCTGAGGCAGAGATATATGAGAGTTTCAGCTCATTGGTTGAAGGAAAGACTGCTATATATATTTCCCATAGACTTGCCAGCACTAAGTTTTGCGACAAAATAGCTCTTTTCGATAAGGATGGAGTGAAGGAATACGGAACCCATGAAGAACTGATGGAAAAACAGGGACTTTACTATGATATGTTTGTAGTACAGGGAAAATATTATCAGGAGGAAGCTGCAGTATGAAACAGTTAGTACATTTTTTTAAGCTTGCATGGAGCGTTTCGCCGGCATATATTATGGTAATGCTGTTTAATTCAGCTACTTCAGGAGGAAAGTTAATATTAAATGTCATTCTTCCAAAGTTGTTAATCGATGAGCTTACAGGAGACAAGAACATCAGGATGATAATAATTTTTGGTGGATTGATAGTGCTTAACAACTGCTTAATGAAATTGATAGAGAACATCCTAAGCAGATATCTGGATGTGAAGAAAGAATACTTATCAAATATGATGGTTGAGATAATGGGTGAAAAGATTATGAATCTTGAATATTCTTATCTGGAGGATCCATATTATCTTGATTTGAAGGAGAGAGCCATTTTTGCCATCACAAACCAGAATGCAATAGAGTCAACCATAACCGAGGCTTCCCAGTGTCTCACACAGGCGGTGACCTTGATAGGACTGGTTGCTATTATGGCAACCCTTGGTCCGGTTCTTATTGTTGCAATAGTGCTTGGAACGGCATTGATGCTTTTGTGTTATAGCATAATGATGAAAGAAATGCAAAATGCAATGCAAAGTATTATTCCAATTAACAGAAGATTTGGATATTATTTTAACCTGACAATGGAAGCAAAAGCACAGAAGGAGATACGTCTCTACGGAATGGAGCCGATGATTACTGATACAGTAAAAAGGGACAATGAACTAACCTGCGACATGATGGGAAGTGCTTTTGGCAAGATGGGAGTAGGCATTGGAATGATGGCTATTGTAAGTGAGGCAGTTTCAGTTTTTTCATATATATATGTGGGAATCAGGACATTATCAGACAAATTTGGAAGACAGCTTTCATTGGGAGACCTTACGATGTATGTAACCTCTGCGATTAATTTCTCTACATCTATTGAAAAGTTTGGGGAACAGATAGTTGGTTTACTTCAGATGATGGGCTTTTTGGAGCCATATATGGAATTTATGACTCTTGAGGAGGAGACCAAAGAGTATGGCAAGGAAATGTTCTCAGGAGATATTGAAACAGTAGAGTTTCGTGATGTGACATTTACTTATCCAAAAGCAGAAAAGCCAATACTCAAAAACATTACTTTTGAAATTCATAAGGGTGAAAAGATTTCAATAGTTGGTCTGAACGGTGCTGGAAAGTCTACACTGGTTAAGCTTATATGCAGAATGTATAAGGCTGACAGCGGACAAATCCTTGTGAACGGCAAAAACATATATGATTATGATTACAATTCATATATGAAATCTATATCAGCGGTTTTCCAGGATTATAAGTTGTTTAATTTTTCTATTGAGGAGAATATATCCTGTCAGGGAGATAATTTTGAAGGCACTGATGCAGTGAAAAAAACAGAGAAGGTTTCTCGTTTGATAGAAGAGGTTGGAATGAAGGAAAAGGTGGATTCACTTCCTCTTGGCGTGAAGAGCCGCTTTGGAAAGGATTATGACGAGGATGGAATAGAGATGTCCGGTGGTCAGGGACAAAAGATTGCTATTGCAAGAGCCCTGTATAAACCTGCCAGCATGGTTATCCTCGACGAGCCGGCAAGTGCTCTTGATCCTATTGCAGAGGCAGAGATATATGAGAAGTTTAATTCTCTTGTTGAGGACAAGACAGCCATATATATTTCCCATCGTATGTCATCCTCTGTATTCTGCGACAAGATTCTTATTATAGATGGAGGAACAGTTTCAGATTTTGATACACATGCCAACCTCATGAAGAAAACAGACAGTCTTTACTACAAGCTTTTTATGGCACAGGCTGAAAATTACAAATTAG
>CAMFPD010000133.1 GCA_945971355.1 uncultured Lachnobacterium sp. | reverse complement strand
TAGAAATGCACAAGGCTATTTTCGGATAGCTTATGGATAATTAGTTCAAACTTTGAATAAATATAAGGAGACTAACTATATGGGAAACGCATCTAAGAAATCAGCGCAAAAGCCGCTGGAAGAACAGAATCAGGAATTAGAGCTTGAGTTTGAAGAGTATGTAGATAAAAAAGGTAGAACAAATACACTGACTGTGGTGATTGAGTTTGAAACCGATGAAGAATTTGGAGAGACAGCACATTTTTACACTGCAGTAAAAGAAAAGGATATAGCCTTTTTCAGTATTTCCATTTTTAAATTTAGGGAATTTCCAGATGGAAATGAAGAACAGTGGGTTGAATTTTGTGATAAGAAAGCTAGAGAGTGGGTTGAAGCAGGGGAGATTGAATTCACAGATGTGAAAAACTGGCTGGACAGATAGGCAGAATTAAAATACATAATAGTTGGAGAAGAAGTATGAACAGATGTATAGAGGCAGATTTTATTGAAAAGGTAGTAAACAGTATTGAAGGATTGACAAGAAATTCCATGTTTTTAATTACAGATATGGAGACCAGAAAAACTTGGCTTTCAGAAAAAGCATGCCAGCTTTTAGATGTGACAGAGAATTGTCAGGAGAATTTGTTCGAAAAGATGTCAGAACTCATTCACCCATATGATAAGTTGGAATTTGACAAGGCGATGGCAGATCGCCTTGAGGGGAAAAATATCGGAGGGGAACTGCTAGTCAGACTTATCAAGAATGGTGAGTCCATTATGGTTAGTGTTTTGACTGACATGGTGAAGGCTGGTTCCAGAGATAAGTATTTGGTAGTTGTACTTCGCAATGACAATATTGAGCCGGAAATAGATGCTCATACAGATTTGTATGGAAGAGCCAGATTTAAATCTGATATAGCGAAAATAATAGAAAAAAAGGCAAAGGTTGCAGTAATCGAACTGGAAATTGACCATCTGGATGATATAAGCATTTTGTATGGTATGGATTGTAGTGACAGAATACAGAAGGAAGTGGCATTGCGATTTATCTATATGATGGATGAGAATAAGGCAGTGTACCGAATGAATGGAGGCCGATTCGCATTCATACTTAAAGATTACGGAAGAGCCGAATCGGAGGGATTTGTGGAGCATCTCAGGGATATATTCGAAAATGAAATTGTCTTTGAGGGGTATCAGTTTGTGCCTAAGGCATATTACAGTGGACTGCTTCTTGATAATTATGTCGGTGAGATTGATTCGGTTCAAAGTAAGATGGGATATGCACTTGATATGGCTAAGTCAAAGCATTCAAAAGAGGTTGTATTCTTCAACGATTTGGTCAGACTGGAAAGTAATGCAGATCTGGAACTGATGAAGATACTGTATCAGTCAATTTTACGTGACTGTGAGGGATTTTATGTGGAATATCAGCCGATTGTGAGGGCTCAGGACGGTGTGATAATGGGGGCAGAGGCTCTTGTCAGATGGAAGAAGGAGCCTTATGGAAATGTCCCGCCAGGGGTCTTTATTGAGTGGCTTGAGGACAATCCTATTATATTCGACCTGGGTAATTATGTTTTGAGAGAAGCTTTGTTAGCTGGTAAAAAATTTATTTCTATAAATAAAGATTTTTTCATAAATGTTAATGTGTCGGCAAAACAGCTTGAGAGAAATAATTTCAGACATGTGGTACTTGAAATTCTTGCGGAGACTGGTTTTCCAGCCAGCCACCTTTGTCTGGAGCTTACTGAGAGATGTAGAAATCTTCCGATTAGTTTTCTCAGTGAGGAAATGCAGTTTTTAAGGGACACTGGAATCAAGCTTGCCATGGATGATTATGGAACAGGTGCAGCTTCATCCAGTATAGTGTTAAATGTTCCAATGAATGAAATCAAGATTGATATGAGTTTTATTAAGGGAATTAAAACTAATCCGAAGCAGCAGGCATTGGTAAAAAATATGATTAAATTTGCCAATGAAGCAGGATTGACCACCTGTCTTGAAGGTGTGGAGGATAAGGAACTGGAAGAATATCTGAGAGGATATGGCGCTACATGGTTTCAGGGGTACTGCTATTCAAGACCCGTAAGTAGTGAGACACTGGAGCATATGCTTCGGGTAGCAGCGGAAAAAGAGTAAGATGTAATCAAAGAACGGAGAAGAGCATTGAATTATTTGAGACGGAATAGAAACAGGATTGCTGTGATAGCCGTAATGAATGTGGTGCTTACGATTATACTCATATATGGTATTTTTGGGTATGTTAATTACAGAGATAGAAGTACATATGAAAAGGGTATTTCCGAAGTACAGAGTGTGGCAGAAATGTCAGCAGATGTGACAAATGCATATATGAATTCCAGAAAACTTGCTCTAAGCAATGTTATCAGATTTCAGAATACAAGCAATAACCCAATGTCGCTGGGGGAATTGGTGGAGTTTATTAACTCGTATTACGCATCCGAGAGGTACCAATTTCAGATTTTGGATTCAAACTATATGGGATATCGTGCGACTCAGAGAGCTATATATGGTATCTCATCCTTTGATAAATCCAGATATGAGTTAGATTATAGTGATCATAGTTACAAGGTTATTCAGGAAGTTTGTGATAATGAAACTGCAAAATATAAGCAGGGAAGTGGTGTGTGCAGCACCAGAAAATACACAGATATTACTACAGGCAAAGAATGCTTTGCGTACTATGATACTGTAAGGGTGGCAGGTGAAGCGGAAAATGAATTTGATTACTATACCTTGATGGCCATTGTATATGGTGAGTCATGTACAGAGGTTATGAAAGAGTATGAGAACTACAATATTCTGCTGAGTGCTGTAGTGGATGAGGATGGAAATTATGTAATATGTGATAATTCTGTCAGTGAACATGATAACCTATATGAGGAAATAGAAGACTTAGATGACAATGAGATTGAAAGTATAAAGAACAGTCTGGAAGAAAAAGGTGAGGGAGTCTTTGTCTGGAAGGATGAGAATGATAGAAATCTTGTCTATGCCCTAAATAAAATACAGGCATCTGACTGGTATATGGTCATATGTGTTGACGAATCAGAGCTTGCTCTGGAGAAATCAGGAAGTGGAGTATATGTAGTAATTGTTGTTCTTCTGGCACAATTTATAATCGATGTAATTTCATTGTGGATATTTAACGGTAAATTAGCCGCAACGGTGGATAGAGAACAAAAAGCAAATGAGGAGCTGAGGACAACTCAGATTGAATTGGAGAAAATCAGAGAGGGACAGGCTATACAGATAGAAGCCTTTGAGAGATCTATTCCAGGAGGATTCAAGATTACATCATTTGATGGAAATATTATTTATGTCTCACCAAAACTAGCGGAAACAGCAGGTTATACAGTTGCTGAATTGCTTCAGAAATCAAAGGGGGAGATGTCTGGACTTATACATCCGGATGACGTGGTTTATTGCCAGAGGAAGAAAGAGGAATGTCTTCAGAATGGGGACACATTCAGCATCAAATATCGTATGCTACGCAAGGATGGGAGTTACATATGGGTGGTAGAAAACGGTAAGTTCGTGTTGGAGAATGGAGAACTATTGTTTTACAGTGTTGTCATTGACAATAATGATGTGGAAGAGAAGACCATAGAGTTAAAGGAGGCCAATGCCAGGGTATCAAGAGAGAGAAGACAATACAGAGAAGCACTGACACGCAATGCAGAGTTCTACTTTGAGGCGGATATTACAGATAATGCTGTAGTGCCACCTGTAATGCTGAAAGGTGGTGTAAGCTATCTGGATAAGAAAGGATTATCATTACCTATCTTATTCGAAGACATGGTGGAAATTGCAATACAGGATTTTGGCATGGTTGTGTCTGAGGAAGAAAAACGAAGGTGCTGGTGCAGCAAAGGATTGACACATCTGTTTATAAATGGAGTGACCAATGCAGAGACAGAGTATTACAGGCCTAGTGAGGATGAGTACAGAAGAATTAATATTTTGCTGTCTGAGGATGAAGATAGTGGGCATATACATGCATTTTTTATCTGCAACAGTACTACTGTTCAGAAGAGAAAGGAAGCGGCAGCGAAGAAGGCCTTAATAGATGCTTTTGAGGCGGCTAACAGGGCAAATAATGCCAAATCGGACTTCTTGTCTAAGATGTCTCATGATATTAGAACACCTATGAATGCAATTATTGGAATGACAGCTATTGCAGAGGCACATATAGAAGATAGGGAGAGGGTGAGTGATTCTCTCAACAAGATAGATTCAGCCAGCAGACATCTGCTTGGCCTGATTAATGAAGTTCTTGATATGAGCAAGATCGAATCGGGAAAGATGAGCCTGAATTCGGAGGCATTTAATCTGTCTGAGATGATAAATAATCTTATGGTTATAATGCAGCCACAGATTATAGAGCACTCCCATGAGGTTTCTGTCAATGTGGAAAAATTGGAACATGAAAAAGTGATTGGTGATGCGTTAAGGCTTCAGCAGTGTTTTGTGAACATAATGGGAAATGCCATAAAATACACACCTGATGGTGGAAAGATTGGCTTGGAAGTGCGCGAAAAGGAGTCGAAGCAGCAGAATATAGGTTGTTATGAATTTGTCTTTTCTGATAATGGTATTGGAATGAGCAAGGACTATATTGAACACATATTTGAACCATTTACAAGAGAGGAAGATGACAGAACTAGTAAGATTCAGGGAACTGGTCTTGGAATGACTATCACTAAGAGCATAGTCACCATGATGGATGGTGATATTAAGGTGGAAAGTGAACCGGGTAAGGGCTCCAGATTTACAGTGACAGTTTGCCTTAAGCTTCAGGAAACTAATAAGGTAGTTCCTGATGTAAATATGTATAATAGTGTTAATGCCAGAAAGGAAGCAATTGATGAGATAACAAATTTCAATTATGAGAACAGACGAGTCCTTATTGTTGAGGATAATGAGCTTAACATGGAAATTGCCATAGAGATATTCAAGATGGCGGGAATGGAGACAGACACGGCAGAAAATGGTGCAGAGGCAGTGGATAAATTCACAGAACATGAGGAAAACTATTATGACATGATTTTTATGGATATCCAGATGCCGGTTATGAATGGATATGAAGCAACAGCCGCCATTAGAGCTATGGATAGAAGCGATGCAAAGCATGTACCTATAGTTGCTATGACAGCCAATGCTTTCGCGGAGGATATTCGAGATTCAAAGCGGGCAGGAATGAATGCACACTTGGCAAAACCTATCGATTTTGGTCATCTCACAGATATTTTAAAGAGATATCTGGGAAAAATTGACAAGTAATATTTTTTGTTGCAATATTTACCTATGAAACATAATAAAAATAGGGAGGATGATAAGTATGGTAAAAATAATTACAAATAATGATATGTCAGAGGCAAAGAGCAGCAAGTTAGCTGTAATTGACTTCTCTGCAACATGGTGTGGTCCATGTCAGATGCTGGCACCTGTAATGGAGGAACTGTCAGAGGAATTAGCAGGTAAGGTTGATATCTACAGTGTGGACGTGGATAAGAATCCGGAATTGGCTGAGGAATTCAATATTATGAGTATTCCGGCTATTGCTGTATTGAAGGATGGCGAGAAAGTAGACATGGCAGTAGGGTTCCAGCCAAAGGCTGCTATGCAGGCATTTATTGAAAAATATATGTAGGGCTGCCCTTTTTGGTATTACGCAAACAAAAATAAAGACATATGTTTCCTCGAAAAAAATTACAAGTTTGTTCCGCGTATCTATTACGGATAGTTGGCTGAGAAATGCGTATTTAATGTATGCTATGAGCCGCGGAACTGTTGTAATTTTGTTTCTCGGAAATATATGTCTTTATTTTTTTCCTTAGGATTACGTAGGGTAGCCAGCAAAAAAATAGGCAAGAATTGCGTAAATCTATATTGGGATATAAATGTCATGTTATGAAGAAAGGGTAAATTTCCAAATAAAGATTAATTTAGTAGAATTTATTTGGGCTGCCCATGTAAACTTAAATAAAAGACAAGGATATATATTTGTGAGAAACAATTTTTCAACAGTGCCCTGGCTCACAGACGGATTTGTTCGTTAGTCTCAGCCAACTATCCGTGAAAGGACCAGGGCACAAACTTGAAAAATTTTTCGAATAAATGTATATCCTTGTCTTTATATTGTGTAAACCATAAGAGGGCAGCCCTTATAATTTAGAGAATTGCCTTATGATTTTAGGGGCAATTCGAAGCTTAAGCACTCGATTCACAAATTTATTTGGAAAATCTGCAGCACAGCAAT
>CAMFPD010000132.1 GCA_945971355.1 uncultured Lachnobacterium sp. | reverse complement strand
GAAGGCGGAGGCTTGTGAGATTATGAAGCTCACTGCACAGGATTTGGAAGAACTTGGGGTAATAGATGGAATTATCGAGGAACCAAAGGGAGGCGCACACAAAAATCCGGTACAGCTGTACTGTAATCTGGACCGTATGCTTTTGAGTGAACTCTCTGTATTGGAAAATAAAAGTGGTGGGGAATTAGAACGTGCCAGATACAAGAAGTTTAGAAATATGGATGAGCAGTTCCGTGCACTTGGAGGAAGTAGATAAATGAAGGGAATACATATTCTTGCCACAGGACATTTTGCACCAGATAAGATTGTTACAAACGACGATTTGAGCAAAATTGTTGATACCACAGACGAGTGGATTACCAGTCGAACAGGAATGAAAAAGAGACATTTCTGTGAGGCGGGTGATAATAATGTGACACTTGCCACTGAGGCTGCCAAAATGGCACTTGATAAGGCAGATATAGATATAAATGAAATAGGAGCCCTTGTGGTTTCAACGTTTTCCGGAGATTACCTGGTGCCATCAGCAGCATGTCAGGTGCAGCAGGAACTGGGACTTTCTGATGATATAATTTGTTTTGATTTAAATGCAGCATGTTCAGGCTTTGTCTTTGGAATAGAGACAATGAGAGGCTTGTTGATGCAGAGCGAAAAGAGATACGGACTCCTAATTGGAAGTGAGTGCATATCACGCAGACTGGATATGACGGACAGAGGCTCATGTATCCTCTTTGGAGATGGAGCAGGAGCAGCACTTATTGAGTTGGATGAAAATAGAAGCTATACCAGTGTATATGGCTGTCATGGTGATTTGGCGGTTATTAATTGTCCTAATGACGCGAATAAGCCAGGACGTGTACACATGGAAGGCCAGGCAACATACAAATTTGCAGTAAGCACTGTACCAAAGCTGATAAAAAAAGTGGTGGAAAAAGCTGGTATTGAGTTAGAAGCTATCGATGCTTATGTCTGCCATCAGGCAAATGCGAGAATTGTGGATGCAGTAGCAAAGCATTTGAAACAGCCAAAAGAAAAATTCTTTATGAATCTTGATGAGTATGCAAATACATCGGCTGCAAGTGTTGCAATTGCACTCAGTGATGCAATTGATAAGGGATTTTGCAAACCGGGACAGAAGGTGCTCTTAGCAGGTTTTGGAGCAGGTAAGACCTGGGGCGCAATTATCGTAGATTTATAGGAGGATAAGATGAATTTACAGGAACTTTTACATATTAAATATCCAATTATTCAGGGAGGAATGGCGAACATTGCAACTGGTGAGTTTGCGGCAGCTGTTTCAAACGCAGGAGCACTCGGACTTATTGCATCAGGTGGTATGAATCATGAGCAGATTAAGGTAGAAATTGATAAGTGCCGTGCATTGACAGACAAACCATTTGGAGTAAATCTGATGCTTATGAATCCAGATGTAGATGCAATAGCACAGCTTTTATATGATGAGAAAATTCCAGTTATAACAACAGGAGCAGGAAATCCAGGAAAGTATCTTCCAATGTGGAAGGAAAATGGCAGCATTGTAATCCCTGTTGTGGCAAGTGTTTTATTGGCAAGAAAAATGGTGGAAGCCGGCGCTGATGCTGTAATTGCAGAAGGTGGCGAGAGCGGCGGTCATGTAGGTGATATGACAACTATGACCCTTGTTCCACAGATGGTGGATGCCCTTGATGTTCCGGTTATTGCAGCAGGAGGAATTGCAGATGGCAGACAGATGGCAGCTGCTTATGCCCTTGGTGCATGTGGTGTACAGATTGGAACCTGCTTACTTGTAAGTGAAGAATGCCCAATCCATATCAATTACAAGAATGCACTTATCGATTCAAAAGATAATGCCACAACAGTAACAGGACGTTCTCAGGGAGCACCGGTACGTATCCTCAAAAACCGTATGGCAAGACAGTATTTGAAGCTTGAAAAGGAAGGTGCAGACAAAATGGAGCTGGAGAAAATAACTCTCGGTGGTCTTCGCAGAGCCGTTATAGATGGTGATGTCAATACAGGATCTGTTATGGCTGGCCAGGTGTGTGGACAGCTTAAGGAAATTCGTCCAGTAGCAGATATTCTGTCAAATCTGTATGAGGATGCTAAGAAGTGTCTTGCAGATATGGGAAGGAGAAGTATATGAAATTAGGATTTATATATGCTGGACAAGGAAGCCAGAAAGTAGGAATGGGTCAGGATTTCTATGAGAATTATCCTGAATTTGCTAAGGTTATGGATGATGCTTCTGGCTTTGTTAAGGATGTGACAGACTTTGAAGTTAAAGATTTATGCTTCGACGGACCAATAGAGAAGCTTAGTCAGACAAGATACACACAGCCATGTATGGTAAGCTTTGCAGTTGGTGTGACAAAGCTTTTGAAACAGGAAGGTATCAATCCTGAGTATGTATGTGGACTTAGTCTTGGAGAGTACTCTGCACTTTATGCAGCAGATGTGCTGGACGAGAAGGAAGTGTTAAATCTGGTTGCTTTCCGTGGAAAGGTAATGGAGGAGGCTGTCACAGGCAGAGAGGTAAAGATGGCAGCAGTTCTTATGATGGAGCGCGAGGTTATTGAGGAGTGCTGTAGAAAAGCACAGGAGAAAATCAATGCTTCGTCAACAGGTGATGATACTCCTATAGTTCAGGTAGCAAATTACAACTGCCCGGGACAGATTGTTATCTCTGGAGATGCATGTGCAGTGGATGAGGCTATTGCTTTACTCAAGGAAGCCGGAGCAAGAAAAATTGTACCACTTGCAGTGAGTGGTCCTTTCCATACATCTCTTATGAAATCAGCAGGAGATGCACTTAAGGAACGTTTTGAAGGTGTTAATTTTAAGGCCCCTTCATCACAGATTATTTTTAATGCAACAGGAAGACCTATGCAGGAAGGAGAATCCTTTGCGACACTGTTAGAGAAACAGGTACAGAGCAGTGTTTATCTGGAGGATTCAATCCGCTACATGAAGGAACAGGGAGTGGATGTGATTGTGGAGATTGGACCAGGAAGTGCAATCAGCAAATTTGTAAAGAAGACAGCTCCGGAAATTACTGTTATGAGTATAGATTCTATGGAGGATTACAAAAAGGTTGTTGAAAACCTGAAGGGAGGAGCAGATGGCAAATAGAGTGGCTCTTGTGACAGGCGGAAGCAGAGGAATCGGAAGAGTAATCTGCGTTGAACTGGCAAAGAAGGGATATGATATAGTAACCTGCTATAGCCGTGGAGCTGAGGCAGCAGAGGAGACGATGTCTCTTTGTAGAGAGTATGGTGTTGAAGCAGTTGCACTTTGTGCAGATGTCTCAAGACAAAACGATGTTACAGTACTTTTTTCTGAGATCAAGGAGCGCTTTGGCGGTGTTGATGTTCTTGTAAATAATGCAGGAATTACAAAGGACAATCTGATTCTTAGAATGTCTGAAGAGGATTTTGATGACGTTATTTCTATTAATCTGAAAGGTGCTTTTTTGTGCAGCAAAGAGGCTGCTAAGCAGATGCTTCGCAAAAAGTCAGGGCGTATCATCAATATCAGCAGTGTTGTTGGAATTGGTGGTAATGCAGGACAGGCAAATTATGCGTCCAGCAAGGCTGGAATGATAGGTCTTGCAAAATCCCTTGCAAAGGAACTGGGAGGCAAAGGAATCACTGTCAATGTGGTTGCTCCTGGATTTATACAGACAGATATGACAGCTGAGCTTTCAGAGGATATGAAGAAATACTGGGAGCAGCAGATTCCTAGAAAAAGAGCTGGAAGTCCAGAGGACGTTGCGAATGCAGTGTGCTTTCTGGCTGCTTCGGAAAGTGATTATATTACAGGACAGGTGCTTGCCGTAGATGGCGGAATGAGCATGTAAGAAAGGTGTGCAGGATGAAAAGACGAGTTGTGATAACAGGAATGGGAACTATTAATCCCCTTGGAAATAGTGTAGCTGATGCATGGAAGAATGTGAGAGCAAACGCATGCGGAATTGGTCCGATAACAAGTTTTGACACAACAGATTTTCCGGTAAAGCTTGCTGGCGAAGTGAAGGATTTTACTCCAGATGACACAATTGGCAAGAAGGAAGCAAAGAGAATGGCCAGATTCACACAGCTTGCAGTAGCAGCTGCTGTGGAGGCTGTTGATGATAGTGGAATTGATTTTGAGAAAGAGGATACAAACCGTTGCGGTGTCTTGGTATCCAGTGGAATTGGAGGTCTCCCAACTATTGAGGATGAGCATAAAAGGGGAATGGAAAAGGGGTTTAACAGAGTCTCTCCATTCTTTATTCCAATGGCAATCTCAAATATGTCTGCCGGTCAGATTGCAATTCGTTTCGGTCTTCATGGAATGTGTTCATGTGTGGTAACTGCCTGTGCAGGTGGAAACAATGCTATAGGTGATGCCTTCCGTCATGTGAGAGATGGATATGCAGACGTGATGGTTTGTGGTGGAAGTGAGAGCTGTATTTCTGAGCTTGGAGTAGGAGGGTTCGCATCTCTTAAGGCATTAAACACAACAGATGATGTGACAAGAGCATCTATTCCTTTTGACAAGGAGAGAGACGGTTTTGTAATTGCAGAGGGAGCTGGAATTCTTGTAATCGAAGAATTGGAGCATGCCCTTGCCCGTGGAGCAAAGATTTATGCAGAGATTGGCGGATACGGAGCAAATTGTGATGCTTACCATGTCACTGCACCAGATCCAGAGGGAAATGGTGGTGCTGATTGTATGAAGCTTGCCATTATGGATGCAGACATGAAGCCAGAGGATATTGATTATGTTAATGCACATGGAACATCTACTCACATGAATGACAGCTGTGAGACTAAAGCAATTAAGAAGGCTTTTGGAGCCTGGGCAGATAAGCTTATGGTAAGTTCAACAAAGTCAATGACAGGACATATGTTAGGTGGAGCAGGAGCTGTTGAAGCAATTTTTACAGCACTTGCTGTGAAGGAGGACTTTGTTCCAGCTACAGTAAACTATAAGGTGCCAGACGAGGAATGTGATCTTGATGTAGTGCCAAACGAAGGCAGAAATGCCAGGGTTAGAGCCGCAGTGTCCAATACACTTGGCTTTGGTGGACACAATGCAACAATTTTAATTAAGAAATACGAAAAATAATGTGAGGAGTATGAACATGGAATTTAATTCAAACCAGATTCAGGAAATCCTGCCACACCGTTATCCATTTTTGATGATTGACCGCATTACAGAATGTGAGCCGGGAAAATATGCGAAGGGAATCAAATGTGTCACTGCAAATGAAATGCAGTTCATGGGGCATTTCCCAACACAGCACGTGATGCCGGGAGTGCTTCTTATTGAAGCACTGGCACAGGTTGGTGCTGTAGCAATTTTGACACAGGAAGAAAACAAAGGTAAGATAGCATTTTTCGGTGGAATAAAGAATGCCAGATTTAAAAAGCAGGTGGTCCCAGGGGACAAGGTAGAGTTATCCTGCGAGCTTGTTACAATGAAGGGCCCTCTTGGAATCGGCAAAGCAGTGGCAACAGTGGATGGTAAGGTAGCAGTTACCGCAGAACTTTCCTTTGCAATTGGAGCATAGAATGTGATATAGTAGAGAAAATTCTAAGGTAATGGTGAGTTATGTTAGTTCAGAAGTTTTCAGATGTGTATATGAAATTTAAAATGCATTTTTATCAGGAAGTGTTTAATCAAATAAGTGCAAGGGAGGCGTCCCTCTCAACGGTTGAGGTGTTTTGTGTGGAGATTATACATGCTCTTGGAAGACCTTCCGTAAATGAGTTTGCTAATTTTATCCATGTCTCATCTCCTAATGCAGCATACAAGGTGAACAGTCTGATTCAGAAGGGCTATATCAAAAAGGTACAGTCAGAAACTGATAAAAGAGAATTTCATCTGGAGGTAACGGATAAGTATTACAAGTACTTCAACTTAAGTCAGAGCTATATTGATGAGATAATCCATAGAGTTGAAAATCGTTTTTCAAAGGAAGAACTAGAGGTGTTTGATAGAGTGTTGGATGTGACATTGAATGAGCTTATGCCAGAGGTCGATATTCCATCAACAAAGCTTGCAAAATAAATCTGCGAATTGAGAGGAAGACAATGAAAAAAGGTATTATTTTCGATATGGATGGCACACTTTGGGACTCAGCTGCAAATGTAGCTGAGTCTTGGAACGTTGCAATTGAGGAGTTTGCGGCAGGAAAAAGTGACGTAGATATCACAAGAAAGATTACAACAGATGATATGTACAGCGTTATGGGAAAGACGATGGATGTGATTGCAGAGCTGTTGTTTCC
>CAMFPD010000131.1 GCA_945971355.1 uncultured Lachnobacterium sp. | reverse complement strand
CCCCATGTTCCATTTTAATAGACTGCTCCTTCAAGCACCTCAAAGTAATTCTCAAAGGTCTTTCTACAGCAATAAGGATTCTCAATCTCCACTCCCTCTATCACAAGTCCAGGGATTGAGAATGACATTGCTACTCTATGATCCTCATATGTCTCCATAACAGCTCCTGTTACAGTTCCTGGAATAATGTCAACTCCATCTTCATTCTCTTTTACATCTATGCCAAGCGACTTCAAGTTATGACAGATAGCATTTATTCTGTCGCATTCCTGATACCTGATATGAGATATCCCTCTTATCTTCACCATATCTGATGCGAATGGTGCAATCGCTGAGAGTGTGAGAGCCTGATCTGAAAATGCAGACAAATCAAAGCTGCCACCCTTAATAATGCCATCCTTTGGTGGTTTTACAATTATTCCAGCTTCATCATCAATGCATTCACATCCCATCTGTGATAACACATCAAGAAAGGCAATATCTCCCTGCAGGCATCCTTCTCTCTTTACCCCAAGAACCTGTGATTTAACCTTTAAAACAGGACTCATTGCATAGAAATAGCATGCTGCGGACAAATCTGGTTCTATATCATAATCTATAGCCTTATATGAAGAACCAGCTTCAATTTGAAAGCTAACTGGTGATGCATTCTTTGTTATACATACCCCAAACTGCTCCATCATTCTCACTGTCATATCAACATAAGCCATTCCATGACTACCAGTGATATTGATTGTGAAGTTTTTATCAAGAATAACTGTTGAGATAAGAAGTGCGCTCAAAAATTGACTGCTCTTATCTACATCCACAGTAACCTGATTACAGTTAATACCCTTATTATAGATTACAAAAGGAAAATGGTACTCTTCCTCCTCGTACTCTATGCATGCACCAAGTTCTTCCAGTGCAACAAGCAGCTCCTTCATTGGACGCTTTTTCATTTGCTCTGAGGATACAATTCTGTATCTTCCCTCAGACAGACCGAGGAATGCTGTCAAAAATCTGGCAGCAGTTCCAGCACTTCCAACATCAACAGTTGCTTCTTTGTTTGGTATCTTTCCACCAGTTCCCTGTATTGTTACATTTGCATTTTTCTCATCCACATCAACAGAAAAACCAAGGCTCATAAGAGCATCCAGAAAGTGCCTTGAATCATCACTAAAAAGAACCCCTTTTAATGAGCACCTTCCAGATGAAAGTGCCGCAATTAAAAGGGCTCTGTTTGTAATACTCTTTGATCCAGGAACACTGGCTATAATGTTGTGGGGATTATCTACTTTTTTAATCCTATAAGTCATTAAATATCTGATAGATATCAATCTTGAGAGCATCTGTATCTGACATTCCGATAAAACTTGCTCCGTAGTGATATCCTCCCTCCATATCTTCCCGACGAACAATCTCAATGACTGCATCTACAATTTCTTTTGTCCAGATTTGAATTTTGGTATCATAGTAAGTACCTATATCCAATTTCTGATTAGAGCTAAATCCCACTCCACTTCTGGAGATATCAGTTACATCTACATGCGCATACCTTAATGTAGTTACCCCATCCTCATCAAGTCTCTCAAGCTGAACTGATACATCAAGTCCAAGTCTCTTATGCATTCTCTTCTCTTCCATCATGACAACTCCCTAAATACACGTATCTTTTAACAAATATATCTTAGTATAAGTACGCTCTATTTACAAGTACTACTTAATCAAATTGTCCGTAATGAACATAGCATCTCCAAAGCTGAAAAATCTGTATTTTTCATTAACAGCTTCCTCATATGCCGAAAGAACATTCTCACGTCCTGCAAGAGCAGACACAAGCATTACAAGAGTTGACTGTGGAAGATGGAAATTCGTAATAAGACAATCAATAACCTTGAATGTATAACCTGGATAAATAAAAATCTCTGTCCAGCCACTGCATTCTCTTAATCTTCCATTTTCGTCAGCAGCAGACTCAAGTGTTCTGGTACTTGTAGTTCCCACAGCAATTACTCTGCCACCTCTGTCCTTTGTTGCGTTAATTTTCTCAGCTGCCTCAGCACTTACCATGTAAAACTCTGAATGCATGTGATGCTCTAACACGTTTTCAACCTTGACAGGTCTGAAGGTTCCGAGTCCGACATGAAGTGTAACCTCAGCTATATCAACACCCTTTTCCTTTACTTTTTCAAGCAATTCCTTTGTAAAATGAAGTCCCGCAGTAGGTGCAGCTGCCGACCCATCATATTTTGCATATACAGTCTGATATCTGTTTTTATCCTGAAGTGTGTGCGTGATATATGGTGGCAAAGGCATCTGTCCCAGCTGATCCAATATTTCCTCGAATATACCGTCATAAGTGAACTGAATAAGGCGGTTTCCTTCCTCCACCACATCCAATACTTCTCCCACCAAAAGCCCCTCACCAAAAATAATTTTGGTTCCTGGCTTTGCCTTTTTACCTGGCTTGACAAGGGTCTCCCATATATCGTTTTCTCTTCTTTTCAGCAGTAAAATCTCAATTTTTGCAAGAGTTCCTTCTTTTACACCAAAGAGCCTTGCAGGAATAACCTTGGTGTTATTTAATACAAGACAATCTCCCGGCTTTAAATAGTCAAGGATATCTTTAAAAATCTTATGCTGTAATTCTCCAGTTTTCTTATCTAAAACCATAAGTCTCGAACTGGATCTGTCCTCCAGAGGATCCTGAGCAATCAGTTCCTCCGGAAGATAATAATCAAAATCTTTTACGTCCATTTGTTATACCTGTTTTCCAATCCTATGCTCTAAGTGATGCTCCAAGTTTCTCATTTAACTTGTCGAGAATTGCTTTTACAAATCCTTCTACTACCTTTGCTGAGAATTCCTCATCCCTAGGAGTAAATACAACTGAGAATGCCATGCTCTTCTTGTTTGCTGGAAGTTGAATGCCTTCATAAACATCGAAAAGCTTGATATCAGTTACATACTCACATGACTCGGCGATTACATTCTCGATAGCCTCGCATGTAACATCCTTATCTACAACAAACGCAAAATCTCTCTTCTCCTCGAGGAATTTTGGAATCGGAGTGAATCTAACCTCGTTACCATACCACTGTGAAAGTGCCTCAAGGTCAAGCTCCATAACATATGCAGGAACTCTGAGATCTAGCTCGTCTGCAATTTCATATCTGAGTTTTCCAAGATATCCAATATCCTTTCCATCACAGATAATTGTAGCTGTCTGATATGGATGAAGGAATGTCTTGCTGTCGGCTCTGTATGTGAATTTCACATTGAGAGCATCTGCAACAACCTCAGCTAATCCCTTGAGTGAGAAGAAGCTCTCGTTTTCTCCGAACACACCAACACATAATGTCTTTCTCTCATCAGGATACTCTGTAAGAGGAAGCTCCTTTGGAATGAAAACATTGCCAAGCTCAAAAATTCTTCCCTCAAGAATTCCCTTCTTCTGGTTCCTTGAAATAGCATAAAGCATCTGGGATGCCAGTGTTGTTCTCATCAATGAGAGATCAACATTAATTGGATTAATAAGTGAAATCGCATACCTCTCCACAGCATCCTCTGGCAATTTCAGTAAATCTAAATCAGAAGGTGAGAAGAATGAATAATGAATTCCCTCATAAGCTCCTGCAGCACAAAGAACCTCTTTAAGCTTTGCCTCTGTCTTCTGACGAAGATTATGTCCTCCTAATGTAACCTGTGCTGTCGGCATGAATGTAGGAACTACATGGTCATATCCATACATTCTGATTACTTCCTCAGCTACATCCTGGTATCCATCCATATCCTCACGATATGCTGGCACCTTGAGTGTAAGCTCATCTCCATTAATTGCTGGCTCAAAGTTAAGATTTGTTAAGATTCTGACAATATCCTCGTCAGGCACCTTAATACCAAGCACACCGTTTACACGGTTAATGCTAACCTTCATCTCCTTTGGCTCGATTGAGTTTCCAACAGAAGCCTCCACATGTGTAGAAGATATCTTTCCACATCCAAGCTCCTCAATAAGGTGGAGTGCTCTCTTCATTGCCATAACAGTTGTGTACTCATATACACCCTTTGAGTAAAGTGCGCTTGAATCAGAAGACTGACCAAGAGCTCTTGAGCTCTTTCTGATATTATCTCTTGCGAACTTAGCAGACTCAAACAGAACTTCTGTTGTGGTATCCTTGATTTCCGAATTAAGGCCACCCATAATTCCTGCAAGTGCAACTGGTTTTACACCATCACAGATTACAAGATTATTAGTTGTAAGTTCAAACTCCTTCTCATCAAGAGTAACAATCTTCTCTCCATCCTTTGCACGTCTTACATTTATCTGATTTCCCTCAAGATAGTTGTAATCGAATGCGTGCATTGGCTGTCCAAGCTCTTTTAAAACAAAGTTTGTGATATCTACAACATTTGATATAGAAGATATACCTACAAGTGCAAGTCTTCTTCTCATCCATGCCGGAGACTCTCCCATTTTCACATCATACACATAGTGTCCGATATATCTTGGACAGATATCTGTTGCCTCAACATTCACTGTGAAGCCATCCTTTTTAACCTCTGTCTCTGTGTAATCAAGTGCAGGTGCTTTGAGTTCTTTACCTAAAACCGCAGCAACTTCTCTTGCTATTCCATAAATGCTCTGACAATCTGGTCTGTTTGCTGTAATAGCAATATCAAAAAGCCAGTCATCCATTCCAAGAATTGGCTTTACATCTGCTCCAACCTCTGCATCCTCTGGGAGAACAAGAAGTCCGTTGTAACCAGCGCCTGGATATAAATCCTCATTGAGACCAAGCTCAACACCTGAACAAAGCATACCAAATGAATCATACCCACGAAGCTTGCCCTGCTTGATTTCCATAATGCCTTCGATTGTCACATGATCCTTTGCTGTTGCATATACAGTAGCTCCAATAAGAGCAAGTGGGAACTTGCCACCAGCCTTTACATTGTCTGCTCCACAGCAAATCTGGAATGTTCCATGAGAACCAGCATTAACCTTGCAAAGTGAAAGGTGAGTATCTGGAATAGGCTCACACTCCTCAACAAGACCAACTACTACATTGCTAATATCTTTTCCTACTTCTATAAGTTCCTCAACCTCGAAACCGCAGGAGAATAATTTTTCCTCAAGTTCCTTTGGTGTTACATCTATATCTACATAATCCTTTAACCAGCTAAGTGGTGCTAACATAATATTAAGCCTCCTTTAAAATCCTATTTATCATCAATCTGTTTCAATACACGCATATCTGACTCGAATAACAGTTTGATATTATTGATTCCATACTTAAGCATGGCAATACGCTCAACACCAACACCAAACGCAAATCCGCTGTACTCATTTGTATCGATTCCACAGCCTTCAAGTACCTTGTTGTTTACCACACCAGCACCAAGTACTTCAATCCAGCCTGTTCCCTTGCAAAGGCTGCATCCCTTTCCTCCACACTGGAAGCAGCTAACATCTACCTCAACAGATGGCTCTGTGAATGGGAAATATGAAGGTCTAAGTCTTGTAGAAGTCTCCTTTCCGAAGATTTTCTTAACTAACTGCTCAAGCATTCCCTTGAGGTCACAAAGTGTAATTCCCTTGTCTACAACAAGTCCCTCCATCTGTGTGAACATTGGTGAATGTGTAGCGTCATCATCTGAACGGAAAACCTTACCTGGTGAAACAACCTTGATAGGTGGTTTCTTTGCTTCCATTACATGAATCTGTCCAGCCGATGTCTGTGTTCTAAGCAGGAACTCAGGAGATAAGTAGAATGTATCCTGCATATCTCTTGCCGGATGATCCTGAGGTGTATTAAGTGCTGTAAAGTTGTAGTAATCAGTTTCAATCTCTGCTCCCTCATAGATTTCGAATCCCATTGAAGCAAATATATCTGTAAGCTGATTTGTTACCTGTGTTACTGGATGAAGGTTTCCCTTTACACCTCTCTCGGCAGGCATTGTCACATCAATCTTTTCCTTCTCATATTTAAGTTTCAAAGCCTCAGCCTCAAGCTTCTCGATTTTTGCCTCGAGAATTGTCTCGATAGCACTTCTTGTCTCGTTTACCCACTGACCTACCTTTGGTCTGTCCTCTGGAGCAACATCCTTCATTCCCTTTAATACTGCAGTGAGTTCACCTTTTTTTCCAAGAATAGCCTGACGAACTTCATTGAGTTTATCAAGTCCATCTGACTTTTCAATTTCAGCAATTGCATTCTCTCTGATTTTTTGCAGCTTGTCTTTCATTTCTTTCACCTCTAAATATATTTTATTTATGTGCTTGGTTATAATTTGGTAATCTGAACACTAATATTTATCGTATAAGATCCTAACTCTAAG